>DASXQM010000107.1:0-35442 GCA_036507195.1 Pyrinomonadaceae bacterium
ACTCAAAAATGACTGCTGCTATTTCCTCCTCCGGCAGTCGAAGCAGAAGATCCGCGGCGGTCTCATCGTCGCTCTCTGGATTCATCCGCATATCCAGCGGCGCGTCAAAACGAAAACTAAACCCTCTCGTCGGGGAATCAAACTGCAGTGACGAAACACCAAGATCCGCCAGGACACCGGCTGGTTCGCGCTCTTCAAGTTCTTTTAGAACTCGATCAATCTCGCGAAAGTCTGCGTGCACGGCGCGAAAACGTTCCCCAAAGTGGGCCAATCGCTCTCTGGCCGAGTTGAGCGCCGCTCGGTCGCGATCAATCCCGATGACGCGCGTCTCAATTGCTGATTCCAGGATTGCCTCGCTATGTCCGCCAAGGCCAACTGTGCAATCAACAAAGAGACCTCCTCGCTCGGGAGCAAGGAAATGCATCGTTTCTCGTAGCAGCACGGGGCGATGGGGCGCGCCTCTGCCCCCCAAAGGCGCAGCCATCACCACCGCCCCGTGATCTTGTTCAAACAACTAAACTCAAGGTCAAGTGATGAGTTATGAGTGATGAGTGATGGGTCAAAAACCTGATGTTGGCTAAGCAGCTCATCACTCATCACTCTTACTGCCTTCTGCCTTCTGCTTCTAGATCCCCAACTTAGCAATTGCGGCCTCGTCATCTTCGGTGTAGGGATCGGCCAGCATCCGCGCCTTGAATACATCGAGTTCCCAAACTTCCAGGTAAGACAGATAACCCAGCACGGCAACGTCAGCCATCACGCCCGCGCTTTTGCGCAGCAGCGGATGAATCAAAAGGCGTCCCTGAGCATCTATCGTCGCCTGCTGGCCAAAGTAGTTCGTCCTGTCAAGGAACTTCCGCCGCGCCGGATCCATCGTCGGCAAGAGTGAAAGACGCTGCTCTATCGATTCCCATTCCGGCAGTGGGTAGATGCGAACGTTGTCACCGGTAAGACTTGTTATGTAGAATTCGCCGCCGTGTTTCGCGTCGATTAGACGCCGAAATGGCGTCGGCACCTTTAGCCGACCCTTCGCATCTATGCGGGCGGTGTAGTTTCCCCGAAGCATAAACTAGTCTGATCAATAGAATTGGCGGGTGGCCTTCCTTGGAAAAGTTACTAAATGATCGTTAGCAACGAGGTTGGACCCACTTCCGACCACTTTCGACCACCCAAGCCGGATACTACGCTCCAACATTTTGGGTGTCAATAGAAAACTCATTAAAATCCTTAGGTTTTTCGCGATCTGGTTGTAGAGCTCTAGAGTTTGCGTTCGCCACTCGTCTACCCTTCGCGATATGCCGGCGGCTCTTGGAGACTTCCCCAAACTCCGTAATAGGCAGTCGTGGGCCCGTGATGTATATTGACCCGCCATGCTTATGCTCAACATTTTTTGTCTGCTTACCAATTGAATGAACCTTGAGCACGGAGGATTTGTAGGACTTCTTCTGTTTGGCTTGCTTGCTGCCGGAGCAAATCTGCTCGGTGGATTCGTGCTTATCAGGTCGGGCGCGCATCGATTTGGAGAACGCTTCCTCAAATACCTGGTAGCTCTCGGCGCCGGCTTTATGCTGGCCGCAATCTTTATCGAGATAGTCCCGGAGAGCTTTAGCCTTTGGACTGAAGGCCTTCAAGGAAAAGCGGCGGCAGAAGCGGTGGTTGGTGCGATGACACTGCTGTTGGCCGGATACCTGCTCATCCAACTCTTCGAGCACACGATGGCGCCTCATTTCCACTTCGGCGCCGAAACGCACCCGGAGTCGTTCATGCGTCCCTCTGCCGCTTACGCAGCGGTCGGTGGGCTCTGGATTCACACCTTCTTCGACGGAGTCTCAATTGCGGCGGCTTTCCTGGTTAACTTCAGAGTCGGTCTGCTGGTTTTCATTGCTATCCTGCTCCACAAGATGCCGGAAGGTTTTACAGTTGCCTCGATCATGCTGGCTTCGGGGCGATCCTCACGAAAGGCCCTCTGGGCCACGGCGGCTATCGGCGCGGCTACCCTCGCTGGAGTTATCGCGGTAGCATTATTGGATACCAGGATGAAGGGCGCGGTAGGTTACGCTCTTCCCTTTTCCGCCGGTGTCACTCTTTATGTCGCTGCCAGCGATCTGATCCCTGAGGTGAATCACAAAGAAGAAAAGAACCCAACAGTCTCAATTGTCGTTTTTGTGGGAGTAGCACTCTTCTATCTGTTGCACAAATTGATCGAGGGGTGAGGGTTTCTTACGTTTAGAGCGTGGATTGGTCCGCGCCGGCGCACGTGTCGGCCTCTAAACAATGCGAACTATTTCTTTATTGATAGCATCGACTCTAAGGGCTGGTTCGAGTGGGCGCCGTCGCCCTGCATCCGGGTTAATTCGCCTGGCTTTCGCCTGCGCAATTCTCTTCTCCGCATCGCAAACTACGGCTGTTGCTCAAACTGCTCAATCGCCAATTCCTCTACCCTCTCCATTCACTCCGGTCGTCGATTATGCCCACGTCATCGACCCTGAAACCAGACAAAAGCTCGGGTCTGTTTATCTAAACCTCAAGCAGCGGGCTGACATTGAATTCGCGGTTGTAACAGTTGACACCACTGGCGACCAGGACATTTTCGAGTATTCGTTGGCTGTTGCTCGCGGCTGGGGAATCGGATCAAAGGGCGGTGAGAAGGCTGGCTTTCTGTTGTTGGTGGCTGTAAAGGATCGAAAGTACTTCACCCAGGTCAGCGATCATCTCGAGGCAGATCTTAACGACGGGCTGGTAGGGCAGATTCAGCGCGAACGGCTGGTACCGCAATTCAAGAAAGGAAACTACAGTCAGGGAATTTACGATACGATTCAGGCATACGTTGCAACTCTGGCCGCGAAACGCGGATTCAGTATTGAAGGAATCGATCAAAGCTACGCATATCGCGAAACTCCGCAACGGTCAGGACGTGGCTCCAGAACAGGTGGGATCTCCAGTCCCTGCTGCACGCTGCTTATTATTCTTTTCGTAGCCATACTGGTGCTCTCGTTATCGAGAAGAGGCGGCCGAGGTGGCGGCGGTGGCTGTCTGAATATGTTTCTGCTTGGTTCTCTATTGAATACTGGCGGCCGCAGTGGAGGCTGGGGCAGTTCCAGTAGTGGCTGGAGCGGAGGCGGATTTGGAGGCGGTGGTGGTGGGTTTGGCGGCGGTTTTGGTGGCGGTGGCAGCTTCGGCGGCGGCGGCGCTGGCGGCAGCTGGTAGCAGGAAGCACATCCTGACCGTCTTATTCTAGTAGACCTGGTTTCTGTTAGTATCAGAACACGCGAACAAATAAATGGCTAAGACAGTTGTCCACGACGCATTAAACGGTCTCTTGCAGGATCTGCACGCCACCCATGGCGATAATCTCGCTTCAGTGGTGCTCTACGGCTCGGCGGCGGCGGGCGATCACATTGAATTGCGTTCGGACTACAACCTGCTGATAACGTTGAAGCGCATCACGCCTGAAGATCTTCGCCTGGCGCAAGCTCCATTGCGCGAGTGGCGGCGTCTCGGACATCCCTTGCCAGTCTATTTTACCGCCGAGGAGCTTTCGGACGCAGCTGACGTTTTTCCGATTGAGTTTCATCAGATGGCCAACGCGCGCGTGGTGCTCTACGGTCAAGACCCTTTCGAGTTCCTCAAACTCTCGGATGCGAATCTGCGACATCAAACTGAGTACGAGCTTCGCAGCAAGCTGATTCAACTCCGCCGGATGTATATCCCCGCTTCCGTTTCTATTGAGAAGTTATGCGACTTGATGAGCGACAGTCTTGCCAGTTTTGCGGCTCTGTTTCGCGCTGTGCTTATTCTGCATGGTGAGGAAGCGCCAGTCGCCAAGCCCGATTGCGTGCGTGCGACTGTCCGGCGATTCGGGCTGCACGCAGAACCATTTGAGAAGATTTTTGCGTTTCGTGCCAGCGACTATTTGCCCCCTACCGAGAAGGAAGCGAACGATGTCTTCGCCGCCTATATGACGCAGATCGACCGCGTCATCCAAGTGGTAGATGAATTCGATCGCGCGAACAACCAGGAGAATTAAGATGACTAGACGACGTTTATTGTTAATGGCTCTGGTTATTTTCGTGGCAGCGACTGCCAGCGGCTGCGGCTACAACACCTTGACCACAAAGCATGAGAACGTGAAGGGCAAATGGGCAAACGTGGAAGCTCAGCTGCAACGCCGTGCTGATTTGCTGAACAATCTCATAGAGACAGCGAAGCTTGCGGGCGTACAGGAGCAGGAAGTTTTCGGCAAGATTGCCGAGGCACGATCCCGGTTGCTGAACGCCACGCAACAAGCTCCTCAGGGTGAAGGCGGCGATAAAACTCCGGAGCAGAAGCAGGCGGTGATTGATGCGGCGAACAGTTTTGGCGGCACGATCGGCCGGTTGCTTGTCTTACAGGAGCAGTATCCGGTATTGAAGTCGAACGAGAATTTTATGAAGGCGCAGGATGAGATAGTGGGAACGGAGAATCGCATCGCGACCGCCCGCAAAGACTACAACGAAGCCGTGCAGGACTACAACACAACGCGTGCGCGTTTTCCGACTGTGATTTCCGCGAAACTGTTCGGCTTCAAGGAAGAGCCCTACTTCAAGGCCGAAGAAGGAGCCACGCAGGTACCGAAGATCGATTCAAACAGCCTGCGACCACCAACGCCAGCTAAGTAGTCTGCTCTCGCTCGACATCTCTGCAAAACAAGGGCCGCCAACGAGCGGCCCTTTCACGCTTGATGCGGAGACGAAATTATCCGCCGAACTGCGTATCTCCTCAGGATGCTACCGTAGAATCTCGAATAACAGTTCAGCCGAGTCAGCAGTCCACGGGCCATCAATTTCAAAACGGTGTCGATTGATTAGCCTGTAGTGTCCAGGGTCCAGTTGGCCATACCATTTAGTGAGGTCAAGCCCCTGCAAACCCGTCCTTGTATGGGGCAGGAGAGATAAATCCAAACTCACGTCTACAGATCGCGCATTTTCCTCCTTAAAGCTGAGAAGTTTCACTATCTCGTCCAGATAGGCCAGCAGTACTCCATCTTTAAATAGCTGGGGGCGATTTCCATAGTAAATATCGATAGCGGGAGCAGGTACTTCGCGGTTTGAGTTATTAATGACAACGACTGTGATATACACCTCACCGTTGAGACGATAGAGTTTTTGCTTTGGCTTGTCCTGAAAAGCGTCGGGCACTAGTTCGACCGAAACTCCGTCAGGAATCGGTTTGGGCGGCTTTCCCGGTTCGACGTCGAAGGTTACCGGATTTGACTGAATCCATTCCCCATCCCAGACGAATCGACGGCGAACTGTGAGTTGATAATGACCGGGGCCGAGCGGCTCGTACCAGTCTTCAAGATTCACCCGCTGCCATTCATATTCACGCCCAGGCAGGAGGCGGCTGGGTGCTCCACTTCCCTCCGCCGCCGCTTTTTCCTTCCTGTCAGCATTCTCTTGTGCTTGCTTGCTGTATGGAAGAAGGTCTCCGTCTTTGAATAGCTCAGGACGAAGGTCGTAGTAGGGATCTAACATTTGCCATATTACCAGGGGCTCGGAAAAAGAATGGCCAATCATCAACTGAAAATCAATCCAATCCCTTTGTTTATGAGGCGCAGGGGTGTCGGTAGGCTGTTCCTTTGAGATCTCGTGCGCAATGGAAACTAACCGCAGCGTGATGAGTGTTGGATGTCGTAATACCTCCGTCATCCGCTTGTTAGCGGCCAACTCCTCCTCGGTTGGATACTGGACGCCGTGCTCATCAATTTTGCGCTGAGCGCAAACAGAAATCGCCCATATCAAAATCGAGATACACAAACCAAAGATTCTTACATTCATAAGGGCTTCCGCGATGTCAACCTCGAAAAAATCACGGGAGATCTATGGCAGTGACCAAGTGTTTAGCGAACTCGTTGCTTAGGCGTTTCACCTCAGTTTTTTCACGTTCAAACCTTTCTGGTCCGCTTAGCATTCGTGCAACCGGGTCCGCATCGATATTGGCGCCAGCCTCCACATACACGATAAACCTTCCTCTTACGAAGACCACGTCGGCCCGTCTGACTCCCCATGCATAAGCCTCATCAGCGAGACCTTTCAATTCCTCCTTATCGCTCTCATATCTTAAGAATCCCCTTATAACTTCTCGCGCCTCTTGGGCCGACTTATATGGAACGATCTGAATTTTGACACCCTTTTCCGGAAACGACCAAACTTCGATAAGAACATTAGTGCTGTTCAACATGGGTTCGCCGCGCCTATGCGTCCACCCAGGCATCTTTGTTTCGATATGGCGGCTAATCTTCTCTTCAAGTCTATCTAAGTCTACCTGGCCCTGAGCCCAGGCCTGGGTAATACAGACGACTGATAATACGAGCGCAACAAATATTCTCCTCATCATGACATCCTCCTTCTCCTTTCTTCTCTCCTCGATCACTCAACAGTCACTCCTAAGAGAACGGTCGGTCACGGTAGTCCCCGGAGAGTTGAAACGCATTAATGATTTGCCCATAGTCTCCGGTCGAATTCAAAATGTTCGTCCAGAAATCCCAACCTGAGTCGCCGGTAGGATCTCTGTGGAGGTATTTTTGATAACACCAGTAAACAAATCTCCGGTTGTATACGGCCGCGTTGAAGCCCGGGCTTCCCGGCGGATTGGCCATGTCCGGGTCAGTTTGGATGAATTCCCCTGAATAGAAGAAAGCCAGTCCGGTCGAGACACGTTTAGCGTGAATGCAGTTTAGGTCAAAAACGCATTGTGAAATTCCACTTGTCCAAAAGTTCCAGCCTGCAAGGTCGGGTGGGTGAGTCGGATCGCCGGCAGGATTACGGCCAAGAAAGTCGAGGTAATGATACTTCACAAAGACCCTGGAGCTGTCGATATTATTATTTGTAAGGGGAGGACCACCTGGGCAAGGAACGTCCGAGTTAAGGTTCACATTTCCCTGCATCGTTACCATTGAAGTCGCAGGTACGCCTGTGCGAGTGCCCGGCGGGGCGTTTGTAAGCCGGAGATTATGGATGGCATCCGTGCCGTTCCAGTCTAATACTACCAAGCCTCCCCAGTTCCATACCAGCTTGCCGAGCGGTCTCTGTAGGGGAGGACTGGCTGGATCGCCAGTGAAGTACACAACATACATCTCGAAGCGGTCATCAACATAAAGCGTATCCGTAAATTCCGGCGCGCTGATAGCGGTTAATCTGTTTTTCGGATAATCTACTGTCAGCATCGTTAGATCGTTTCCTTCTGAGAAACGATGAACCGGAAATTCTGGAAAGATGTACGGATCCTGGGTATCAAGCTGCCAACCGGATCCGATGTTGGACTCCGATGATCGCTTCGTGTCACACCTTAAACCGACTCGGTTTTCTTTGCGGAACGCGCTAACAGCCTGCACATATTTAATACCGCTTTGCGAGGGATCCGATATGAAAGTGGGCGCATGAACGCTACTTGTAAAGTTCATCGCGATCTGCCCAGTTAGTACACATCCAAGCTTGTACCACCAGAATGAGTCTGAAATGCATTGGCCTGGTGAACTGACTAAGTCACTGCCCTGCTGGGCAGTGAAGTTGGTTAACGAAGGCAGCACTGCATTAATGGTTACAGAAGCGCTAACGGTGAGACCGTTCTTAGTATAATTAACTCTCGCTGTTAAAGTGCCTGCATCTATTGATTTAATAACGACCGACGACGAACTCATCGACCCGCCTGAGATAGAGACCGGCCCAGTAAAACTCCAGGAATAAGATCCGCCCGCGAATGCAGCTGGAGTCGGGTTTGCGTTTAGGGTGATGTCTGCTCCCGGCAAAGCGCTTTGCGTCGTCCCATTCAGCGATCCACTGACCCTGGGATTTGTAATCTTGATATCAGCAGGAATTGTAAACGTGAAGTCATCGAACCCAACCCCCGCTGGATCTGTGAGTCCATAGATTATGATTTTAGTGATATCGGTCGTCGACCCAAAGGTAACGCCAACAGTCTTGTTGAAGGCGCCATTAATCATCATGGTAGATGAGAAAGCGCCATTTCGATAAATGTCAACTCTTCCAAATGTACCAAAAAGCGTATCCACCCCAACGATGAAGAAGCTTAGATTGCTGGCACGTTGCGCGAATTCCACGGTCACCTATCCGAAATCGTCAGGCTTAGTGGTAATGAAATTCGGCAGCGACGTAGCTGAACAGAAGAAACCGCAGAACTGTTGCGTATGCACCGGCAGGAAGAAGTTCCCAGAAGAAAATCTTACTCCAAATGGAGCGTTGTATTGATCCGCGACTACTGTGTTGTCAGGTAGTTCGTCAAATGTAAGCCTTACCGGGAGAAACACTGAGTTCACTGTAACAAAACTCTGTGAGGAGGCCCAGTTCCCTTCACTATCACTTACCGAAAGTGTGACGGAATATACTCCGTCGGCGTTGTATTGATGATTCGGGTTCGGACCGCTGCCCGACGTACCGTCGCCAAAGTCCCAATAGTATCCAGTAATCCATCCCTGCTCACACCACGACCCACCCCCGTCAAGCGAGATACTCTGCCCAGTCATGCCAACGTAAGGACCGCCAGTGTTAGCCGTAGGGGTTGAAGAGTCGCAGTTGTCGCATATAGCCTGGCCGGCAACGGATCGCGTTCCCAAAACAAAATGTAGGCCGCAACCAACGACAAGAATTGTGACTAAACGCGAGAGTGATTGACAGGTTGAAAGGCGCATGAGAAACCTTTCGCGGAAGTAAGTATTGAAGATTAGTTAACACGAGTGAGGCTCTGAGGAGCAGAACTCTTGTAAACGAATTGCGAGGAGTAACCTTTGTAACAAGAACGGCTGCACCCTACTCCCAAAGTGTGTGGATGTCAATAAAGGTTTCTTGTATTTAATCTAAGAGATACTACGAGCGTTTACGTCTGTTTGTCGTTGAAAAGCCGACGCGAAACACTGTGGTCTTTTTCGCTTTTGGGTGGGGTGAGTTCGGTGGTAACTAGAAACCACGCGAACTGCACATGGCGCAATGGTCGCAGGGTTTGCCGCCGGGTTCGACGCTGCAGATCTTCTCTTTCTCGAAATAGTCTACAAGTTCCGAGACAACTGCTTCTTCTACACCAAACTTTTCCTGACTGGGATGCGAAAACCCGGCATTAACGCCGGCGAGCCAGGGTGAATGAGTTAGCAGCACCGGACGCGCAAGGTTCGCTGCCGGGTACGCGAAGTTTGACACTGGCTGCGCAGGGTTCGAGAAACTTGAGTTTGTCGAACTATCCATTGATTCCGAACTCACCTTCGCTTCGAGTTGTGCAATCTTTCGCTGGAGCTCGCTGAGTCCTGCACGAACGGCAGCGAGTTCCGACGCGACTTCGGGTTTGGTCTGAGTTTGCGGCGCCGTCTGAGCGCGGTTGGACTGCGCGGGATTCTCACCAGATACGCGGCGAGCAATTCTTTCCGCAATCTCCCGAGCGTGATCTAATTTCGTGCTCATCCTCTTGTAGGACAGGCATTCCTGCCTGTCCGCGTGCTTTCTCAGCTTCAAATAATCAGGGGCGGGTCTGGAGATTTCCATTTCTCATTTCAAAGTGTTCATTTTTTATTTGTCAGGAGCCTGGAGCGCACTAACTCACATCGAGTCAAGTCTAATCTCCGGTTTGCGGTGGCGAACTCCGGCAATGACAAATGAAAAATTTGAAATGACAAATGGAAAATCTCATCTTCTGACGTCCGAGAGCGCCTCTCCCACACGGACAGACAGGAATGTCTGTCCTACTCGTCTTTCAGCAAGTCTACATAATCGACGACGCCAACTATCGCTGAGTCGATGGCCGCGCCGGGCTTTCCGGTTGAGGCCGTGGATGCGCTCCAACCTTCCTGCACAATCAACACCGTGTCTCCGACGCCCGCATCAACCGCGTTCAGCGCCAGCACCGTCATAGCAGTTTCCTCACCTTCGGGAGTGACCTGCTGGCAGAGCATCACGCTCGCACTTTCGTAACGCTGGTTTTTTTTCGTGGCAACGATGTTTCCGAGGACGCGGGCGAGAATCATGCTCGGCTTCCCTGTGTCACGTGCGCATCCGAGTCGACAATGCCGATGATGGTGCAATCGGTCGGTGTATCTTCCCTTTTGAATGGAAAGCTCGCTTCTTTGCCGCGACACCAAAACACCAATTCGCCAACTCCGGCGCCAACCGAATCAACCGCAATCATCGGCTTCCCTGCCGGCTCGAGATCTTTGTTCAGAGTTTGCACGACCAGAAGCTTGCGGCCCTCGAGCGAGTCGTTCTTGATGGTTGCCACCACGGTGCCGATAACGCGTGCCAGTTGCATAGATGCTGTCAGGACAGATTCGCCGAACCACCATTTCCGCTGATATGCCGTTCGACGACGTTGATAAGGATCTTCAAGCGTTCCTCCGTCCGCGCCTCTGCCTCACTTAGCAATTTAATACTTTCGTCAGTTCGCGTCTGAGCGTCTGCTAGCGAATTAATCCTTTCATCGGTTCGCATCTCTGCTCGAGTCAGACTGCCAACGATATCCACTACGCCGATCAGGGCATTGGATAGTTTGTCGTATTGCTCATTGCGCAGTTTGCTCTCTGCGGCCTGAACTTCCCGCATGATTTCGATCTCGGCAGCAAACTTCGCCTGATGCTCGACGATGAATTCCATCTTCGTGTTCATCTCTTCGTTACTCATCAACTCTCCTTCATAACAAGCGGAAGGTGTTTTTCGGGTAGCGGATGAAATGACTAAACTTCACTGCCTCACGTGTTCACGTCCACCGTATCAATCACGCCGACGATCGCGGCATCCACGGGCACGTCTTTCAGGCCCTGGGCCAGTCGCGCACTTGAACCGGCCACGACCAATACCCGTTCATGATAGCCCGCGCCGACCGTATCCACGGCGACGACATAACCCGTCGTGTCACTGCCATCGACGTTTACAGGCCGCACGATGAGCAACTTCTTGCCGAGCAGGCGTTCGTCTTTCTGTGATGAGACGACGGTTCCCAGAATGCGCGCTATGATCATGCTAGCCGCGGTTACCGATTGGAAGTGCGTCGTCCACACTGCCATGCGGACGCGGTATCACGTGCACGCTGACAAGCTCACCAACGCGACGAGCTGCAGCGGCGCCTGCATCGGTCGCGGCTTTTACAGCTGCCACATCTCCGCGCACAATCGCGGTAACGAATCCCGCGCCAATTTTTTCGTAGCCGATCAAAGTAACGTTTGCGGCCTTCACCATAGCGTCGGCTGCTTCAATCATCGCGACCAGACCTTTGGTTTCAACCATGCCGAGTGCTTCTTGCATTCAGTTGCTCCTGTTATGCGGTAAATGGTAAATCGTGGATAGTGAATAGTAGACGACTTTCCGGCCGTTTACCATTCACCATTTACTATTCACTTCGACTAACTGCCTGGGTCAACAATTCAACCAGCTCTTCACGGGTTAGCGAAATCTTTCCTGAGCCATTTTCTGAAGACTTCTCGCCGTAACGACTCGGCGCCGGACGATCGCCGCTTGGACACGACATCTGCGTCTCATGCAGGTAGCCACAAGCCTGGCAACGCGCGCCTTCGCCAAGATAGCCAGCGGCTTCGCGCACGTTAATCAGCTTCTCAATCGCGTCCGCAGGCAAATTCTTCGAGCCGCCGAGGATGCGCGCCAGTATTGCAATGCGCGCTGTGTGTTCAAGCGTTTCCAATCTGTCGAATGCCTGCCACAAATCCGATCCGTAAGCCACGGCGCCGTGGTTAGCCATCAACAACGCATTGTGGTGTTTCACCAGCGGCCGCATGGCTTCAGTTAATTCGTCGGTCGATGGAGTGCCGTATGCAGCGAGCGGCACACATCCCAGGGTGAGGATCACTTCCGATAGAATCGGCTGATCGATTGCCAGTCCTGCAACGGCGAAGGCAGTGCCATGCGGCGGATGCGCGTGACAAACTGCCATGACGTCAGGGCGCTCCTGGTAAATAAGGAGATGCATCGCCAGTTCGCTTGAAGGCCGGCGGTGTCCCAACGGCTTCCCTGCTGCGTCGGTCAGGGCAAGCGAATCCTCTGTCATGCGACCCTTGCAGATCATCGTCGGCGTTGCGACTATCCGGCCATCATCAAGGCGCACGCTGACGTTGCCGTCTGAGGAGACCACGTAACTGCGCTCATACAATAAGCGGCCAATGTTTACTATTTCACGCCGTGCGGTCTGCTCGTCCATTGTGTTCGGCTGGGTTTTACAATTCCTGTTTGTTAATTTCGTTTAGCTCTTCTGTTTGCGCCTTGCGCTTGTGGTCGGTGACCGCCCTAACCTGCGGTCGGACCAGAAAGTAAGACAGGGATTCCAGTGATGTTGTTAAGTCAACCGTCTTAACTTTTACGTCGAGCCGGGCGCTGAGGGATGCCGGGGCGAAGTTTAACACTGCCTTAATCCCCGCCGACATGATTTGGTTGAGCACCTTTTGCGCTACGCGCGCGGGCACGGCGATGACCATCACGTCAATCGATTCGTCGTCGACGAGGCGCGGCATTTTCTTTACATCGTGAATCAAGACCTTATCTTCGCCAACGCGGCGCCCAATCTTCTCTTCGTCGTTATCAAACAGCGCGACGACACTAAAGTTTGATCTGCCGAAGCCTTTGTAATTTGCCAGCGCTGTGCCTAACCTTCCCGCACCGACAATACCCACGCGATGCGGCCGATCGAGGCCCAGAATTCTCGTAATGTGCTCGCGTAAATCTTCTACGTAATAACCCACACCGCGAACTCCAAACTCGCCAAAGTAACCAAGGTCTTTGCGAATTTGAGCGGAATTCAGATTGAATTGTTCCGCGAGCGCCTGCGACGAGATGCTCTTAATCCCTGCCGCGGACAGCGTGTTCAGGCAGCGAAGATAAACGCTTAATCGATTCGTAGTTAGTTCTGAAATCTTTTCTGACTTCATTTGAGGGAACCCGACAGCAAGTATAGACCCATTGCATGCTTAATGGTAAGACGCGGCCTTCTTAGCCGCCATATGAGGCTGCATGTAGTCACCTCGCAATTACAGAACCAGGAGCGGTAGCGACCGGATGCTACGCTTAAGATTCATATAATCACCGTATTGGACAGTGATGAGAGACTGATTAGAGGTGAGTGCCAGCATCCGGTCGCTACCGCTTCCGGTTCTGTAGTGAACTGTTGGCTTGTTTCCAAACTGGAACGTCGCAACTCAATAACTGCGTTGCCGAATGCCGCGACCATAAACTACAATCGCGCCGTTTCAACCCCGGGGCTTTTCAGAACCTTCGCCAATGATTGCACACTTGTCCGGCACTCTTCTTTCCAAGCAAGCAACGTCTGTAATTGTCGATGTCGGCGGCGTAGGTTATGAGGTTACGATTCCTGTTTCCACATTTTACGATCTCGAAGAACCTGGCTCGAAGGTGCAGCTTCGCATCTACACTCACGTCAAGGAGGATGCCCTTCAACTTTACGGCTTCAAGACCGCTCGCGAACGTGAACTCTTCACGCGGTTGATTTCGGTTAGCGGCATTGGGCCAAAACTGGGGATAACCTTGCTCTCGGGAATGAGCGCCGACGAAATGATTGCCTCAATTAGAACCAACAACCTGGCGCGACTGACGTTGATTCCCGGTGTTGGCAGAAAAACTGCCGAGCGCCTGGTAATGGAGCTACGTGATAAAGTTGCCTCGCTATCGTCAGCCGAACTTGAAGAAGAATTGGGAGCCAGGACTGCGGCGGGCGCGCCACTTGCTACCGAGGATTCGCTGCGCACCGACGTGCTCTCTGCGCTTTTGAATCTCGGATATCAGAGAAGCTCCGCCGAAAAGGCCGTCACTGGGGCGCTGGATGAAGGTGGCGATATTTCAATGGAGTTAATCTTGCGGCGAAGTTTGCGCAAGCTCGCAAAAGTTTAGGGTCGGTTACCCAGAGAGAAGAAGTTTAGAGTTCAGCCTTTAGGTTGGTGCTTTGCATGAAGCAAGCTGAAGCTCGAACCCTGAACTGCTTAAAAATTATGTCAACTGAAAGACCAGCACGCATCAGCGACACCTCCATTAGCGACGATGAACAGCAATTTGAATTGACCGTTCGTCCCACCAGGCTCGCGGAGTATATAGGCCAGGGTCAGGTGAAGGAAAATCTTCGCGTGTACATGAAAGCGGCTTTGAACCGGAAAGAAGCCCTCGACCACGTGCTTCTAACCGGGCCGCCAGGTCTCGGGAAAACGACACTGGCGAATATTATCGCGCATGAGATGGGAGCTGTGTTGCATGCGACAGCCGGACCGTCAATTGAAATACCTGGCGACCTGGTTGGCCAACTGACTAACCTGCAAAAAGGCGACGTACTCTTCATCGACGAGATACATCGTCTCAATCCGGCCATTGAAGAGAAGCTTTACCCCGCGATGGAAGACTACCAATTTGACCTCATGATCGGCCAGGGGGTAGTCGCCCGCACCCAAAAAATACGGCTCGAAAAATTCACCTTAATCGGCGCGACGACGCGGCCGGGCCTGCTAACGGCCCCGCTGCGCGATCGTTTTGGAATCGCCTTTCACCTGGACTTCTACCCGCCCGAGGACTTGGAAGTGATTTGTAGGCGCTCCGCTCAAATCCTCGAAGTGGAGATAGACGAAGAGGGAGCGCGGGAAATCGCCAAGCGTTCGCGTGGCACGCCTCGTATCGTCAATCGTCTCCTGCGGCGAGTTCGCGATTACGCCCAGGTGGATTACGACGGCCGCATCACGCAGGAGGTGGCAAAGGATGCGCTTAATCGCATGGAAGTGGACAAGTTTGGACTTGACGAAAGGGATCGCAAGTTCATGATGACGATTATCGAAAAGTTCGATGGCGGTCCCGTCGGCATCGGCACTATCTCTGCGTCAATTCACGAAGAAAAAGATTCCATCGAAGAGATTATCGAGCCTTACCTGATACAAATCGGTTTTCTCGATCGCACTCGACGCGGGCGCATGGCCACTCGCCTCGCCTACCAACATTACGGCATAACCCCTTTTAGTCCCCTCAAGCCCGGCCTGTTCGATTCTCAATGAAGAATTTGTTACGGTGTGTTCCATCTTTAGGTCCTCAATCAGGTTGCTGAGTTCTCAATGAGAAGGCTCTCGTCATTCTCGCGTCACACGTTTGGCGTCCGCAATCGCGGACCGTGGCGCTCGATCCTGAGCCACTCGCTGCATCAATTTCACGAGAATGACCTGTTTACTTCGGCGGCGGCGATGAGCTATTTCGGTCTAATGGCCCTCTTTCCCGCGCTCCTGCTGATGCTGGCTTTGAGCAATCGCATTGCCGCCGCCACCGAACTGCTGAGCCACGCCGTAGAAGTTTATCCCGGCTCGGGCAAGTTTTTGCGCGAAACGATCGGTTCAATGTCATCGGTTGGGACGGCAGTCATCATCACCTGCGTGGTCGTCACTATTTGGGCAGGCTCCTGGGTCTTCGCCGTCATCGAGCGGGCGCTAAACCGAATTTGGGAAACAACCTCACGGACGTTTTGGCATGGCCGCGCCCTCACTATTGGAATGATTGGGATCGTCGGCGTTTTGTTGGCCTTCTCCGTGCTGGTCACCTCCTTAGTGGTCGGACTCAGGGAGATCGCCGGCAAAATTTCCCCCCGCCAAGCCGCGCATTATCCGCTGCTGCTCTCGGTTAGCAGTGCCTTCTGGCAAGGCGTTTTCGCAATCGCAAGTCTGCTGATAACGGTGACTCTGTTTGTCGTCGTCTATCGCTTCATGCCGAAGGCCGAAGTCACTTTGCGTGACACACTACCAGGCGCCATTATTGGCGGCTTGCTGTGGGAAGTTGCCAAGTATGTCTTTGCCTGGACCCTCAACTATTTTCACTACGATCAGATTTACGGTTCGGTGGGAGCTGTGGTCGCTGTATTGACCTGGAGCTATGTGTCGAGTTTGATCCTCTTATTCGGCGCTCAATTGACAGCCGTTTTTCACCGGGAACACCCACATTATCCAGCTCCCACGCAATTACCGCTCACTCCGTAAGAATGCATCTCTCCGATTTCGACTATGAGCTTCCCGAAGAACTGATCGCGCAGCAACCACTCCAGCAGCGCGACGCGTCGCGGATGTTGATCCTGGATCGCAAAACTCAAACCCTGCTAGATTCCAAATTTGAACTTTTTCCCGAATACGTGCGCGCCGGCGATGTGATCGTGGTCAACAACACACGAGTGTTTCCGGCCCGGCTAATTGGTCAGCGCGATCCGTCAGGCGGCCGCGTCGAAGTATTGCTGGTGCGCGAGCTTGAATCTCAAAGCACGCAACCCGGTTGGACTTGTTCCATCTGGGAAGCCCTGCTGCGGCCGGCGCACCGGTTGAAAGAAGGTGCGCGCCTTCGTTTTGGCGATTCCCACTTGCGAGCTGAGGTCCTCGGAAGTTCAGCAAAAGGACTTCGGCGTCTCAAGTTTGAGAGCGATGAGCCGCTGGAATATCTAATCAACGAGCTGGGACAAACGCCCCTGCCTCCTTACATTCGACGCCCTGCCGGAACTTCGGTTGAGGACCGAGAACGTTATCAAACCGTTTTCGCGCGCCAAAAAGGAGCTATTGCCGCACCCACTGCCGGACTTCATTTCACCCCTGCAGTCCTGGAAGCAATACGCGCCCGCAAAGCACGAGTAGTTGAAATCACACTGCATGTCGGCTACGGGACTTTTGAGCCAGTGCGCGTCGACGAAATCAAGCAGCATCGGGTCGCTCCTGAATTTTTCCAGATCGACCAGGAGGCGGCGGCTGTGGTTAACGAGAGTCGGGCGCAGGGTGGACGGGTTATCGCCATTGGCACCACTACAACACGCGCACTTGAATCGGCTGTAAACGCCCGGGGAACAATTGAGGCCGGCGCAAAAGACACTAATCTAACTATTACGCCGGGCTACAAGTTTCGCGTCACCGACGGGCTTTTGACGAATTTTCATCTGCCACGCTCGTCTCTGCTGCTGCTTGTTTCCGCTTTCGCCGGCCGGGATTTCACGCTCGATGCCTATCGTTATGCGGTTGTGGCGCACTTTCGATTCTACAGTTACGGCGATTGTATGTTTGTGATCTAGTGATCAGCAAAACGATGATGATAAACTATCAGACAACGCGGAGATGACAACTTGGTTTGATCCCAATGGCTGTACTCAAGAAAATTCGTTCACGCTGGTGGTCGCCCTCTCCTGACGATTTCCCGCTCGAGCCGGAACAGGCCGTTCCGGCAACGATTGGCATTCGTTATGACATTAGGCTCCTTACGATTTCGCACCTCGATGAGTGTTGGCGGCTCGATCAGCGATGCTTTGTTGATGGCGAAGCCTACAGCCGGGAAACTTTTGAATACCTGTTAACCGCTCACGAAGCAGTTTCATATCGCGCCACTAATTCGGGCGGATCTATGGTTGGCTTCGTAATTGGCCTGGTGGAACCAGATCATACCGGGCACATTACGACCGTCGGGGTGGCGCCCGATCATCGCCGGCGGCACCTCGCAAAGCGTCTCATGGCAGAAGTCGAAAAGGGCTTTAGGCAGCGCAACGTGCGCATCGTCAGGCTTGAAGTGAGGTCGCTCAACATTGCAGCCCAAAAGCTTTATGAGAGTCTGGGATATGCAGTCACGCAGCGGCTACCGAAATATTATTCAAATGGCGGGGATGGTCTATTGATGCTCAAGTCGCTTGACTAGTTTAGCCTTTGCGCAGTTCCGTCAACACCAGCTTAGCAACAGCCTTCAACGTATCAAAGACACCGGCGCCGCTGGAAGCAACGGCTTCAACAACGGGCTCCTGTTTGCGGCGCAGCTCGGCAGCAAGATCCTCGACCGGAATAATGTTGGGAAGGTCGCGCTTGTTTAGTTGGAGCACGTAAGGGATCTTCATCAGGTCGTAACCCTGGGCCTGAAGGTTCTCCTCCAGGTTGTACAGCGCCTCCACATTTGCATCCATTCGCTCCTCTTGCGAATCGGCAACGAAGACCACTCCGTCGACGCCCTTTAAGATAAGTTTGCGAGAGGCGTCATAAAAAACCTGGCCTGGAACGGTGTAGAGATGAAACCGAGTCTTGAAACCCCGCACCGTTCCCAATTCCAGCGGCATAAAATCAAAGAACAGCGTCCGATCGGTTTCCGTCGCCAGGCTAATCAGTTTCCCTCGGGCCTGGGGCGCCGTCGACTCGAAAATATGCTGGAGGTTTGTCGTCTTACCACAGAGCCCGGGTCCGTAGTAAACGATCTTGCAGTTAATCTCTCGAGAGGCGTAATTGATAAAGGTCATATGGCACGTACTCTTGCTGTGATTTATTGGAACAAACTATCGATGTCTTCATCCGTGATTTCCCCGAATGGCGAATCGTCATCGTTGAACTCACCCTTACTTATCTCGTCAACCATCGCCAACAATTGATGCGAGATCTGCTTACTTCTCAGCTTCACCAGACCCAGGCTCGAGCGTTCATCGAAAACGACGATCAGCAGAAGTCGTCCGATGACCGAGATGTGTATGCTTTCTCGTTCGCCTTCATGGGAAAGCGTGGGAAACTCCTTTTCGCCGATCAGTTGAGCCATGCCGCCCGTGGCAGCCACATTACCGGCTGCCAAAGAGGCCAGGCTGGTTGTGTCAAGATTTCCTATTTCGCCCTGAGACGCGATCTCCTGGCCATCTTTATCCACCAGGAATACAACCTTGGCAGCCGCGTCCATGCGCAGTCTGGCGAGTACGGCTTTGATTTGGTGATACTGCTGCTCACGGAGCAGAAGAGGCGTGTCTGCCATTAGTACAGCTTTCTTTAGAAGATAAGGAAGGACAAGTGGCGGGCGTTGGGTTTCGAGAAACTGTCGCTTTACGAGTCAAGCCGCTGAAGGGAAAGCGTTTTCGGCTTACTTGTTACTGCTTGGCGGCTGGGATCCCATGCCCCTGAGGCCGCAAAGCACTGTAACACAGCCTAACAATGTGCTTCAAGTGTTTTCCTTTGTTTAGCTCAAACAACTCTTTGGTGGTCAGAATAGGAGTGTTTTTGTTGCCCGAACTGCCGTTTTCATTGATTTAGAACCGAGGCTATGTTACTCTGCCACCGCAACTTCCAGAGCGTTTGCCCTTCAATCTTAGCTTCGAAATGAGTGCTGTCACCAAAAGTTTGCGACGTTCAACGTCACGCGCAGCCGCTCGCCGGTCTTCGCCCAAGTCCGCATCCAAGCGCCCGGCAGCAAACCCGAAGACTGCCCGTCCAAAAGCAAAGAGAGCCGTTGCGCAGAAAGCAGCAGCGCGTAAAACCAGCAAAGTGAAGGTCGCTGCGAAGAGTAAGTCGAGCAGAAAGACCGCCATTAAAAAGAAAGCCGCTCCGAAACCGCGTGCGCCAAAAAAGGTGATTACTCGTAAGCCGGTTTTGCGGAAGTCTACATTAGCAACGCATAAAAAATCTGTCGCCCCAAGAGTCAAAAAGACTCAGAAGCTTGCGGCCGTACGTGCGCCACGACCCGCACCTGTCACTCAGCCCCCTCCTCGCCAGCCAACGGTTGATGAGTCTGCAGCCTTAAAGGCTTTCGAACGCGCACACAAAGAATTCACGCGCGGGCGCTTCGGCGAAGCGCGTAATCAATTTCGTGCTCTGCTGGATAAATATTTCCAGGTTTCAGAAGTAGCGGCGCGCGCCCGCACTTATCTTTCGGTTGCAGATGCGCGTCTACGCACGGAAAGCATACTACCGCGCGATGCCGACTCACTCTACGATCGCGGAGTAATCGAGCTTAACCGCGGTGAATACGTCGCTGCTCAGGAGATGTTTGAACGCGCACTGAAGCGCGAGCCCGAAGCGGCACACATTCACTATGGATTGGCAGCGACGCGTGCCCGCCTGGGCTCCGTCGATCTTGCGCTGCAGTCGCTCCAACGCGCATTGGATCTTCAACCCACGCTACGGGTTCGCGCACAACACGATCAGGATTTGACCTCACTGCGCAACGATCCAGACTTTGACAGATTGGTTTTTCAACCCCGCCTATAGTTTTCTGCCAGAAGCTTAAGCCACGCTTCTTCATCCGGTATGTCCAGGCAGTTTTAAAGCCATCGCCTTTTAGGTATGATTCTGCGAAGCGTAATCGCGCGAGCAGCCTGGGGAGGATGAGAGTTTGGAGTATTTGCCGGAACAAAATCGGGGGCTTAATCTGGTTGCACTGGGCGGTGGCACTGGCCTTTCGACGTTGCTTGCCGGCCTCAAATGCCTTGTCAGTGAGTTGCCTTCGGATGATATCTGGATTGCGAACTTGTCGGCTATCGTCACCGTCTCTGATGATGGCGGGAGTTCAGGGCGTTTGCGAGACGAGTTGCAAATGCTGCCGCCGGGCGACATTCGCAACTGCATGATCGCGCTTTCTGAAGATTCGACTTTATTATCGCGTCTCTTTCGTTATCGGTTTCGCGGCAAAGGCGAGCTCGGTGGCCATAGCTTCGGTAATCTCTTCCTGGCAGCGCTTACGGAGGTTACTGGTGACTTCACTGAAGCAGTCAGATTGTCGTCGGAAGTTCTAGCAAGCAAAGGCCACATCTTTCCGGCAACTATTAGTGATGTACGATTGGTGGCTGAACTAGCAGACGGAAGTGTCGTGCGTGGCGAGACCCAGATTTCCGCATCTCGCGTGCCAATCCGTCGCCTTCGTCTGGAGCCTGAACAGTGTTTGCCGCTTCCCCAGGTATTGAAAGCTATACGCGCTGCGGATGTCATAACGGTTGGGCCGGGGTCGCTCTACACCAGCATCCTGCCAAACCTGCTGGTAGCGCGAGTTGCGAGCGCTATCGGTGAGACTCGCGCAACCAAAATATTCGTCTGTAACTTAATGACTCAGCCGGGCGAGACTGATAACTATAGTGCGCGGCAACACCTGGAAACAATTAAGAGCTATGCTCCTGAAATTCATTTTGATTTTGTGATTGTGAACGACAGACGCATCACCAAAGAACAGGCGGAGCGCTATGCGCTGGAAGGCGCCTACCAAATAGGAATGGACGACGATTTAGTTGATTCCATGACCAGTGTGCTCGACCGCTCAACCGTGGTGATTCGCACTAATCTTCTCCAGGAGGGTGAAAAGGTGAGACACGACTCGGCGCTCCTGGCGCGTGTGGTGCTCGCATGCAAGCAACAAGCCTGTTCCCAACCCGCTGTCCCCGCATAACCCATGCAGTCCAGAGCTATCGAGAAAGGCCCGCTTTTGCAGCCCCGCCAAACCAACCAGTCGCTTGACATACTCATTCTCGCAGCCGGACTAGGGACAAGAATGAAATCCGGGCGAGCCAAGGTCCTCCACGAACTGGGCGGCCTGCCTCTGATTACTTACGTTTGTCGCACCGCGCGGTCGCTGGGCCCGGAAAAAATCTGCGTGGTCGTCGGGCATCAAGCCGCCGAGGTCGAACGTGCCGTGCGAACTGAAGTTGGTGATGCAGCGGAGTTCGTTATCCAAACTGAACAGCGTGGAACAGGCGACGCCGTAATGGCCGCGCGAGCGCAATTCGAAAACTCCGAGTCTCTCATCCTTGTTCTGTCTGGAGACGTGCCCTTGATCCGTGCCGAGACTTTGGGAAAGATTATTGATCAATACCGCAGCAGCGGAGCGGCCTGTTCCATGCTCAGCGTGCGCGCGGAAAACCCGACGGGCTATGGCCGGATTGTCCGCGATGAAAACGATCAATTCGTTCGCATCGTAGAGCAGAAAGACGCATCGCCCGAGGAGCAGAAGATTAAGGAGATCAACTCCGGAATCTACTGTTTCGCTGCGCGCAAACTCTTTGCGGCGCTCAAACGTGTTGAGCCCTCAAATAAACAAGGAGAATTCTACCTAACTGACGTGCCGCAAATACTCCTCTCCGATGGCAAAAAGGTCGACGTCTATCTTCATGGCGATGCTCGGGAAGTTAGCGGTATCAACACCCGGGCCGAGTTGGCAGAGTTTGAGAACCTGCTGCGGCGCGGCACCATCCGCAAGCTAATGATCGAGGCCGGCGTAACTTTCATTGATCCGTCGCGGGCCTATGTCAGCGCCGAGGCGGAGGTCGGCCGCGACTGCATCATCTATCCGGACGTCACTATAGAAGGGAAAACCACGATCGGCGAAAATTGCGAGATTAGATCCGGTACGCGGATCACAAATTCCCGTTTAGGAAAGGATGTCGTCGTAAAAGATCACTGCGTGATCATCGATTCCGAAGTCGAGTCGAATTGTTCAGTTGGCCCGTTTGCTCACTTACGCATGAATACGCTGCTTGAAGAGGGTTCCATAGTAGGCAATTTTGTAGAAGTAAAAAAATCGCGGCTCGGCCGTGGGTCAAAGTCAATGCACCTCACGTATCTCGGCGATGCCACTGTTGGACAGCGAACAAATATTGGCGCGGGCACGGTGACGTGTAACTACGACGGCAAAGAAAAGCATCCAACAATTATTGAAGACGACGTGAGGATTGGTTCAGACACAATGCTGGTAGCGCCTGTGAGAGTGGGCAGAGGTTCAGTCACCGCTGCCGGTTCAGTGGTTACGAGTGATGTGCCGCCGGATACGCTCGTTGCCGGCGTGCCGGCAGTTGTTAAGAAGAAACTGAAACAGAGCGACAGTGAAGAGTCATGAGTACTGAGTGATGAGTGATGAGTACTGAGGGATGAGTACTGAGTGATGAGTGATGAGTCGTTGGGCCAGACTATCCTGACCTTTCGCACTCAGTGCTCAGTACTCACTACTCAGTGCTCAGTACTCACTACTCATCACTCAGTACTCATCACTCAGTACTCATCACTCATTACTATCACTATTCTTCCCGGGGGAAACATATGTGTGGAATTGTAGGCTACGTAGGGAACAAGCAGGTTGTGCCGCTAATCATTGACGGCCTGCGCAAGCTGGAGTATCGGGGTTACGACTCTGCCGGCATCGCTGTGGTCAATGAAGGCCACGATCTCGAAATACGACGAGCCGAAGGAAAACTACGTAACCTCGAGGAAGTTATCCGGCTAAGTCCGCTGGATGGAACTTATGGAATTGGCCACACTCGCTGGGCGACCCACGGCCGGCCGACTGAAGAAAACGCGCATCCACACCGCGATTGCACGGGACGCATTGTAGTAGTTCACAATGGCATCATCGAAAATTATCTCCAACTCAAAGAGCAACTGCGGAAGACCGACCACCACTTTGTCACTGAAACAGACACTGAGATCATTGCTCACCTAATCGAAGAGTATCTAAAAGACGATCACAACTTTGAAAAGGCCGTGCGGCGCGCCATGCTGGATCTCAAGGGCATTTTCGCCCTCTCAATCATCAACGCCGATGAGCCGGATATGATTATCGCCGTCAGGCAAGGACCCCCTGTTGTTATCGGTCTGGGTGACCGCGAGTTTTTTGTTGCTTCTGACATTCCGCCGATTCTGCAACACACGCGCGACGTCTTCTTTCTGGGAGATGGCGAGATGGCCATCATCAACAAAGACGCCGTACGCGTAACAGACTTTGAAGCCAACTCGGTGCAGCCGGCGATCCAGCGCATTACCTGGGATCCGATCATGGCGGAAAAGGGCGGCTTCAAACACTTCATGCTCAAGGAGATTTACGAGCAGCCGCGCTCTGTGCGCGACACCATGCAGGGCCGCATCTCGCTGGACACGGGTCGTGTTTTTCTCGACGAGATGAAGAACATCACCGAGGGCGACTTCAAACGGTTCACTTCGATCAGGATAGCGGCTTGCGGTACGTCCTGGCACGCCGGTTTGGCAGGCAAGTACATGATTGAACAGCTTGCTCGTGTTCAGGTTGATGTTGATTACGCGTCGGAGTTTCGTTACCGCGAACCAGTGATGGATGAAAACACCCTGCTGCTGGTCATCACGCAATCGGGCGAAACGGCAGATACGATTGCGGCGCTTAGGGAGGCCCAACAACTCGGGTCGAAAGTCTTAGCGATCTGCAATGTTCACGGCTCAATGATTACGCGCGAGGCCGACGGCACCATTCTCACGCACGCGGGACCTGAGATTGGAGTAGCTTCTACCAAAGCTTTCACCGCCCAAATGGTCGCGCTCTATTTACTCGGCCTGTATCTGGGTAACCTGCGCGGCACACTTTCGGAGGAAGAAGCAAAACGTCACGCGCAGCAACTGGCGGAGTTGCCTGTGAAGCTGGAACACCTCCTCAGCGAGTCGGATGACATTGAGGAACTCTCCAAGGAATTCTTTCGCGCCACGGATTTTCTCTACCTCGGCCGCGGCATCAACTTTCCGATAGCTCTCGAAGGCGCCTTAAAACTAAAGGAGATTTCCTACATTCACGCCGAAGGCTATCCGGCGGGTGAGATGAAGCACGGGCCAAACGCGCTCATCGACGAACGCCTGCCGGTGATGTTTATTAACACGCGTGAAGAAGGCAACCGCTCGTCTGAGCTGCGTTATGAAAAAACGCATTCAAACATTGTCGAAGTCAAAGCACGTGAGGGGATTGTCATCTCAGTTTTAACTGAAGGCGACACCATGTCGTCTACGATGTCCGACTACGTGATCAGCATTCCACCCTCAAGTGATCTGTTGTCGCCAATCCTGTCTATAATTCCACTGCAGCTGCTGGCTTATCACATCGCGGTCCGCCGCGGCTGTGACGTAGATCAGCCACGCAACCTGGCGAAGTCGGTGACGGTTGAGTAGCTGAAAAAAAGGACCTGACACTGCTGCTGCAACCCCTTGAGCTGCACCGTAAAACCGAGACTTCCAACCCAAGCCCACAATTGTAGGTACTCAAACGCCGGACCCCGGTGATCCATTGCGGCTGTGCCGCCGCACAGTGCGGCAAGGCTCTGCCTTACCGTGAGAGCCTTTCTCAACTCTTGAGAGGCTGTGCCTCGACACTGCAAACAGAGGCATGGCCTCGAATAAAAATTGCGCCGCCCGGTGAGGCAGAGCCTCACCGCACTGGGCGGCGGCGGAGCCGCAAGTGAAGCCTGCGCTTTGATGAAGAAAGCTCAAAAATCCGGTGGATCCTTAACCTCAAATAAAATGAAAGGGCCCGCCGGCAGGGCACGCTTCTATTGGCTCTCCCTTTGATACTCCGGGAAAGCGGCGAGTCTTCGACAGTGCTCGGAGTGGAGGCCGAATAGGAAGTTGCGCCAGTCAGATATTTTGTCTGCGGATTACTGCGACTACGAAAACTATTCCCAGAATTGCGATGAAACCTGCGACCATTCCCACCAACCAGGGATGCCTGCCCACATAATGTGTTCCCAGCATTTGATTAGGCGCTGGGGCGGTTTGCTCGGCGCTCTGTTGATAAGCCTGGTTGTCAGCGGTGCGGATAGCGGCTTCCAAGCGTTCGCGGCTCGCTCCCACTAATTTGAGTTGAGCGCGCACGCTGTCTCTCTCTATGGAGAGCTGACGGCGACGCAGTTCGCGCAGCTCCTCAGGTCTTGTTGAGCCAACGCCTGCCAGAGAACGCTCGATGAAAAGAATGAAACCAAACCTATGAACAGAATCAATCTCAACGCGAGCTTCATGATGTTGCCTCACTCCGTGTAGGGCATGTTAACGGTCCGCTTGCGCGATTTGTCCGCGCGTCTCCATCGCGGAACGGACGAGCACTCCTTCTACAAACTCCGCAATCAGGACACGACCCTCGCCGCGGGGGAATTCATAAATCGCCACTACGACATCTTTGTCACTCCGCTCGGAAACGGTTGTGGGCTTGCCCAATAATCGTATCACTTCCTCGGTGCTAAATCCTTCTTTGAGATATGTGGTCCGAGGGCCGACCTGGACAACGCCTGGCTTGAATTCATCAGCCGGGTAACTGTAGGAAGTTTGCCGCACCAAAGACTCATCTTCATCAGTGGTCCTGGTTGCGCGCATGTCGACCTTTGCGGTGACATGTTTGGTTTCAAAAGAGCGTTTTGGATCCTGCTCGGTTTGCGCCGCAGCGCTTACCATCGCAGACATGATGACTATTACAAGACTTAAGACCTTACGCATAAACTTTCCGCTAACCTTTCGTCCAACTTAGCTGATTCGGAGGCGGCAAGCTAAAGCTTGGACTCTAACCTGCCGCCCTTTTTTCCGCGCCCTGAGACTATTTATTATGAGGCCCCCAAAAAGCCTCGCCCCCCGCGTCCGATTAGTCTCTACCTGTAACGCGCAATCTGCGGCCGAAAAGGACCACTGGCGTCTTAGGAATAGTTTGGAATGGCGGTTAGGTAGGGTCGTGAGCTCTTTTAGTCACTTTTCAACCGCTTCGTGCTCCGTTTCCAGCAACTTCTTCTTCCGTTCCAATCCCCAGCGATAACCACCCAGACTCTTGTCCTCGCGAATTACGCGGTGACAGGGAATCACCAGCGCTACCGGATTCGTGGCGCAGGCACGCGCAACCGCGCGAACCGCTTTTTCCTGGCCTATGGCTTTGGCGACTTCGCTGTAAGAATGCGTTTGGCCATAGGGAATCGCTCGCAATTGCTCCCAAACCTGCCGTTGAAAAGCCGTGGCCCGGATATCGAGCGGCAGATCGATATGTGGACTCTTGCTTTTCAAGTGTTCGACAATCGCATTGAGCGATGAACGAAGCGGTTCTTCATCGTGGCGAATCTCTGCCGCGGGAAACTCGTTCAACAAATTCGCTTCGAGCGCTGCATCAGAGTCGCCCAGCATGACCGAGCATACGCCTTTGTTTGTCGCCGCAACCAGCAGACGACCTAAAGGAGCTTTCACGATTGCGTAGTTGATCACAGCCCCGCGTCCACCTTTGCCATACGTCGCCGGCGTCATTCCGAGTTGCGAAGACGCGCGTTCGTATAGCCGGCTGCTCGAGCCGAAACCGGCGTCATAGATCGCAGTTGTAATTGCTTCGCCCTTGCGAACACCCTGCTTGAATCTATTCACCCGGTAGGCCTCCGCATAGCGCTGCGGCGTGATTCCCATAATGCTCTTGAAAGTTCGCTGCAGGTGAAACGAGCTGACACCGACTTGTTCGCTCAACGTTGCCAGAGTAATGGGCTCGCCCTCGTTCTGCTCGATTATCCGGCAAACCTCCCGCGCCATTTGAATCTGCGGATCGATAACCCGCGCGTTACGCGGATGGCAGCGAAGGCAGGCGCGAAAACCTGCCTGCTCGGCAGCTTCAGGCAACTGGAAGAATGAAACATTTTCCCGGCGCGGCCGCCGTGAGGCGCATGAAGGTCGACAATAGATCCCCGTCGAGCTAACGGCGAACACAAACCGACCGTCGAACCGCGCATCTTTTGTCAACACGGCTTGCCAATGCGACTCGTAATCGTCGGGCAGGAGCTTCATCTGTTCTTTCATTAGTGCGCTCATAGTATCACCTTCCATTCGTCGTCAGTGTTCCCAATCCGCCCTCATCTTAGTCGCACCGGCTAATCGAATCTATCCGATTCTTGCGTTCAAACTAGTAAGCAGTGAGCAGTAAGCAGTGAGCAGAAAAAGGCCAGTTTTGGTAACGCCGAATATTATGCTTAAATGAACTACACCCTTCTCAGAAATGATTTCTTAATACCGCTAGACCACCGCTTCTACAGCTTAAGAAAGGGCTAAATCATGGATAAACCACATAAGCGGCTGCTCGCATGGCAGAAAAGTATGGATTTAGTCGTCGAGATAATACGAACTAACCAGGAGTTTTCCACGAGATGAGATTTATGGACTCACATCTCAGGTTCGCCGAGCTTCAGTCTCAGTTCCGTCGAACATAAGCGAAAGTGCCGCTGGGCGGTCAGTTACGCAATTTCGGAATTTCCTATCAGTGGCAATTGGATCGTTAAATGAACTCAGCACGCAACTTGAAATCGCATATCGGGTCGGCTACCTTGATCGTCGTAAACTTGATGACGCTGAAAGCCGGATCGATGAATGCCTGGCGCTCACCTATGGTTTACGAAAAAGCTTGGTTGAAAAATGAGGACCTGACGTTCTATTGCTGCTCACCGCTTACCGCTGACTGCTTACTGATCGCTAATGACTGACTTTCTTTCTTCGCTCAACGAACAACAACGCGAGGCTGTCCTTATAAACGAAGGACCGCTATTGATCCTCGCCGGCGCCGGCTCAGGTAAGACGCGCGTCATCGCGCATCGCATCGCCTACCTGATTGCTGAAAAAGGCGTGGCGCCGTGGAATATTCTGGCCGTCACCTTCACCAATAAGGCCGCCCAGGAAATGCGACAGCGTGTGCAGCGACTCCTGCGCGATCAGCAACTTTCGAGCGCGCCGCTCGTCTCCACATTTCACAGCCTCTGCGTCCGCATCCTTCGTCAGGACATCGAAAAACTAAACGAGAAATATACCCGCACCTTCACCATCTACGATCAGGACGACTCGCTGCGGCTAATCAAAAACTGCATCAAGGACCTGGGCTACGATGAGAAGCATTTGGGCCTGCGTGCTACTCAAAGCGCGATCAGTGCCGCTAAAAACCGTGGCGAAGACGTCGAAACTTTTGCCGCTCACGCCGATTACGTTGATGAGCGGCGCGCGGCGATGGCTCGGGTCTACAACCTCTACGAGGAACGCCTGCATGCGAATAACGCGCTCGACTTCGACGATCTGCTGATCAAGACTGTCCGCCTGTTGCGCCAGGTTCCGGAAGTGCGGGAGAAGTACAACAACAAGTTTCGTTACATTCTGGTTGATGAGTACCAGGATACAAACTCGCTTCAGTTTGCGTTGATTAGTTTGCTGACGGAGAAGCAACAAAACGTTGCCGTCGTGGGCGACGAGGATCAGTCGATCTACAAATGGCGCGGCGCCGACATCACCAACATTCTCAACTTCGAAAAGCACTTTCCGAATACGAAGACCATTCGGTTGGAGCAAAACTATCGTTCCACGCAGACTATTCTCGACGTTGCCGGCGCGGTTGTTAAGCACAACATTGAGCGCAAAGGAAAAAACCTTTGGACTTCGAATCCTCGCGGCGACCGCGTGCGCTACTTCCAGGCGTTTGATGCGGAGTCGGAAGCGCGTTTTGTCGCCGGGAAGATTCTCGAACATCGCAACGAAGAGTACGACCTGCGCGCGGCTGTTTTGTATCGGACCAACTCTCAATCCCGCGTCTTTGAAGAAGCGATGCGACGCGCCGGCCTCCCCTATAACATCGTCGGCGGCTTCTCGTTTTACGAGCGCCTGGAAGTGCGCGACATCATTGCGTATTTGAAGTTGGCGCTGAATCCAAACGACTCGATCGCTTTGCAACGCGTCATCAACAGCCCGCCGCGCGGTATCGGCAAACAAACTGTAGAGGAGATCGCACGCCGTGCAAACGATTATGGGCTCTCGCTTTGGGAAACTATTTCCCTGGTGATCGAAAAGCCCGAGAACCTCAGCACGCGTGCGGTCGCGGCCTTGAGAAGCTTTCGTCGCATCATTGTCAGACTTGGTGAACTGGCGGGCGTTCAAAACAATACTCAAGCAACATTGTCTCGAGGTCAGGAAGGGCGGCTTGCCCCCGCTCTTACGCACTCCGACTCCCCAGTCTCAGACATCGTCAAAGCCGCCATCCTCGACACTGGCTACGAGAACGCGCTTAAGTCTGAGAAAACTGACGAAGCCGAAGCGCGTTTGGAAAACTTGCAGGAGCTGGTGAACGCCGCCGTCGATTACGACGAGCAAGGCATCGAAGGACTGCGCGAGTTTATCGATCACTCCGCACTAGTCTCGGATGCCGATCAGTACAAGGAAGAGGCTGTCGTCACGCTTATGACGGCACACTCGGCCAAAGGTTTGGAGTTTCCGTTGGTGTTTATTGTTGGCCTTGAAGATGGTTTGTTTCCACATTCGCGTTCCGCAACGGATCCGGCGGAGTTGGAAGAGGAGCGGCGACTTTGCTACGTGGCTATGACGCGCGCGGAAAGATTTCTCTACGTCACGCACGCGATGAAGCGGCGCGTTTATGGCGAAGAGCTGGCCTCCGAACCGTCGCAGTTTCTAAACGAGATGCCGCTGGACTTGATGGAAGATCTCTCGAGCGGCAAGTCGTGGCTTTCATTCGCGCGCGGCTCATCGGCCATTGATTACGAGCAAGGCGAGTATCGCAAGGAGCGCAAGAAATTCACGGGCAAGACTTATGACAGCGTCGACTCCATCGCTGAATTCTTCAAACAACGCGCCACGCAATTGGGGAACACCGGCGGTAGTTTTCAGTCGGCCCGAGAAAGAGAGGAGCGCAATAAGTCCGACCGCTCACGTGCCGGCAACCCCCTTATCAGAACCGGGAGCGGTAGCGACCGGCCGGATCGTGGCAGCAGTAGCTCTCTTACCGGAACCGGGAGCAGTAGCGACCGGCCGGATCGCGGCGGTCGCTCTAACCCAAATGAGCGCTCATCGAATGTTTTGTCTCCCGCGTCGCAAGCTTCAAAACTCGAAACTCGAAACTCGAAACCCGAAACTCCCTCGGAGTTTGTTCCCGGCTCCTACGTGAAACATACGAAGTACGGCCGCGGTCTCGTCCTCCGCCGCGAAGGCGTCGGCGACTCCCTAAAACTGACAGTCACCTTCCCTGGCTACGGCCAAAAGAAGCTGGTCCAGAAATACGCCGGCCTCGAAAAGGCCTAACTGGCAACTTCTTTGTCCTGCCTCCTGCTCCTGGCTTTTAGACCGTCACCGTCGTCCCATTAAACTTTGTCAAACTAAATCCGGCGAAAGTTTCGTTGAAGCAAGCCTTCTGTTCGTTGAGGATTCCAATCGCTAGTTGTTCGCCGAGTTTCATTGACTCAGTTCCATCGGAGCGCCAGTGAACGCCGGCGATATTCCGGCCCAACGCAACGTTTGACGCAAGCTTATTGAGCTCACCGCCGACCGTCAGATCACTCGCATCCGCACCCGCGTAAGGCGCTAGCGTAAGGCCATCATCCGCCGGTTGCACCGGAGTCGCACCGAGATCAACGAGCTTGGTTGACTCCTTAAACCAAGCTTTAAGTATAGTGACGCAAGCGCCGGCAACCGTGGCGTGTCCCGCTCCGTAGGCTGGATGCGTCGGTGAACCTTCGGGAAACGCCATCGGCAAAAGCGCGTTGCCCACTGTCATATAGCCGCCCAGTCGTGATCCGCTGCTTAAAGAGTTCAAAATCTCCGGATGAACCGGATAGCCGGCACCGTGGTTGAGTGTGCGATCAACACGCGCAGCGTGGACCTCGGGCCGCAACCTGCGATGCACAAACCATTTTTGAAACCAAACCGCTTTCAGCGCTCTGGTCGCAACTTCACACAGCAACGCGGCGATATGCGGCCCACCAAAAGTGCCAAAGCCGTCCTGGGTGGGATTGCCGGTGTAAGGGTTGCCATCGTCGAAGGGGGCGCCAAGTCCGGCGAGTATCAGGAAGCCATGAAAGTAGGCCTGAAAAAGAACATCAATGTGCACCCACTGGCCAATGTCGCGCCCGTTTCTCATATAGCGCGGAGTAGCATCGAATGTATTCGCCGGCTGATTAAACCCGCGTTGCACGGCAAGCCAGGCGTTGAAGTCCGTCATATAGTCGATGCCAGGCGCAGTTGTTTTGATCCTCTGATCGAGATTGTTCGCGCCGAAGTTGCAGTGCTGATAGAAAAACTGCGATAGGTATGGACCGGCTTTGTCGCCGGGGGTTAACCCGCGAAACAAAGTTGCCGGCGTTACCGCTCCGCCTGCTTTGGCGCCCTTGAAGTCAGCGCCGTAAAGAGTGAGATCGGCAGCCGCCGCATTCGCTATCGGGTTCACCGGATACTGCGAAAAAGGCACATCGCGCAGCAGGGCCATCCAGTAGTTCTCCGAAATCTCCGCCGCCTGCTCCCGGCTGGCGAAGGCCGGCGCGGGCGGTTGTACCAGCGCGTGCCCGTCTGGTCCTTCCATGTCAAACGCGAGGCCCGCCTGCGGATTTGTTAACCGTCGATCGCCGCCCATTGGTATGGTGTCGAAGTCGCCAGGCCGGCCACTGTTCACAGCCTGGAGCAGCGCCGCATAAGCGCTCAAGCTAACCGTGCCGTCGTTGTTATGAGGCAGGCCTTTCGAATAGCTGGCGATCTTGTTTGGATAAAGCGCCTCATCATCGTTGTCAGGGTGTTGCATGTTCTGCGGCGTAGCTTGCAGCCCGGCCTGCGCTGCCTCGCGACGCAATTTCGCACAATCGTTCGCACGTTGATTTGACCCCTGACCACCCTGCGCACTAGATGCGGCCTGCGCACGGGATCGCTCCGTCTGTAGCAAAGGCTCGAGGCCAATAACTCCAGCTGCGATGCTCACGGCCCCAGTTACGCCAACCTGACCTATGAACCTGCGTCTGCTCTGGGGTTTCGCCGCGACGGTTGGGACGGTCTTTTCCTTCATGGGGGTTCTCCTAATCAGTGAGTTGTTTGCGGTTTGCGGATTACCGATTGCTGACCGGCTGTCTGCTGTTTACTGACTGCTGACTGCTGTTTGCTGACTAATGCTGGCTGGCTTGGCTGTTTACTATTTGCTTTCTACCATATCGCTTTTGCGGAAGAAAGTTTTTTTAGACATTAGTGGAGCCGGGAGGCCTTTGGAGTGACTTTCGCATGAACCACTCGAGCTCTTCACTGGGAGCGCGGGCGCCCTCGCCCGCTGAGTCACCCTTTAGTAGTGACTTTCGCTTGAACTACTCGAGCTCTTCACTGGGAGCGCGGGCGCCCTCGCCCGCTGAGTCACCCTTTAGCACTAACCTTCGCTTAAACCACTCGAGCTCTTCGCTGGGACCGCGGGCGCCCTCGCCCGCTCCGTGCCGCCAGACTCAATGTTAATTCTCCCTGACTTGATCATGTCGCACGTGTTGTTCGCGCTGCGCGCTCATTTGCGGGCGAGGGCGCCCGCGCTCCCAGTAAAAAGCTATTAGCCAGTCAGTCAACTTGCAGCCCGCATTCTTCAGACTGACCGCTGATATCAGCGCCAGCTGAACCGCAGGAGATCTGCTATATCTCTCATAACTGAGAGAAGCGAGGAGTTTAGCTGATTTGCGGGTGTGCGCGATCGATGGCGGCATTGCGATTGCTGCTATGGACCGCGCCCCCTCTAAAATCCTCCCCCGGGCACCCCTTGTTTCAACGAAACCTCTCCCCGGTTCCGATCAAGATTAAGAGAAGGTGATTATGAAAAAGCTCGCTCTTCCAAAGCCGGATGTCTCTTCTTTGTTCTCAAACCTACTGATTGTTTCTGCCGTCGTCGCCGCCGCAATTCCGGTGGTGCTCGGCGATCGACTCGTCGTGATTGTCTCCGACGTTGCCAGGCAAGGCTCAATCCTGCTGCAAGAGGTCAGCATCTCTCTGCAAAGGTTATTGAGTTAGAAATCTGCAGTCGGTAACAGGAACAGAAGGCTGACACAATAGGTTCCCAGATATTTTGTGGATGCACTCAGTACTCAAAACTCAATACTCATCACTGAACTGAAATCACCGCCGCCTGGGCGCTGGACGCGGGAGGACGGTCGAGTCCCATTTCTTAAACTCGTCGCTGAGCTGAGTGAACATCCCTGGATTCAGTTCCCGGAAATTGGCTTGTTCTCTCGCATCAACCGAAAGATCAAATAGATATTCCGCTGTGCCATCATTGAGATACTTCCAATGGCCCTTCAAAGCCGCCTTCTGTTCGGAGGTGCGCCAGAAAAAGGTGCGCTCGTACGCCGGTTGCGTTCCACGTATTACGGGCAATAAGTCATTACCATCGAGTGGATAACCAGAATCGGATCTTGCATTCCCGACCGCAAGCATCGTCCTTGTCCAGTCCATCGTGATCGCTGACTGCTGCGTTACCACACCAACAGGAACGACCCCCGGCCAACGCACGATCGCCGGCACGCGAATGCCGCCTTCCCACAACGAAAACTTCTGCCCTCGAAAAGGCCAGTTATAGGAAAAGCGCTCGCCGCCGTTGTCACTGGTGAAAATCAGCAGGGTGTTCCGAGTCAAACCCGCCCGGTCCAACGCTCGCAAAACTTTTCCAATACCATCATCCAAACTCTTCATTATCGCCGCGTAAGTTCTCAAGGAGCCTCCGGCGGTAAAACCATCGTACCCTCTTCCTAATGCGCGGCTCACCTGGAGGTCACGCGGGCCTTCCCAGGGCCAGTGTGGCGCCGTGTAATGCAAACTCAAATAGAATGGGCTTGTCCCCAAACCCTTACCACGTTTGGAAATATATTCAACCGCGCGCTGAGTCAGCATGTCGGTCATGTAGCCGATGCGTTCCACGGGAACTTTTCCCTCGTAGAGATCGCCATCGCCGCGCATATCTTTGTGTGTAAAGAAGTCGGCTGCACCACTCATGATTCCGAAAAACTCGTCGAAGCCACTTTGCACTGGTCCGAAGTTGGGTAGATAGCCCAGGTGCCATTTCCCGATGAGGGCCGTGTGATAACCGCTCTCCTTTAGCAAAGAAGCGACAGTCGGATGCTCAGGTGGCAACCCGAGAGTCATCGCTTTCTCGCCGAGATCTCCTCTTTCGGTCAAGGGTTCTTCCAACCCGACACGAGTTCGCGCCGGGTAGCGTCCGGTGATGAAAGCGCAGCGCGTGGGCGTGCACACCGGCGAAGCGGAATAGGCATTAACGAAACGAACACCCTGGGCGGCGAGACGATCCAGGTGTGGGGTTTGATAATCAGGACGCCCGTAGCAACTCAAATCACCATAACCAAGATCGTCGGCGAGGATGAACAGAATGTTTGGAGGGCGCGCCGGTCGGGCCACACTGTCCCCTGCGCCGGCGGTTGCCGCGCCGGCAAGAGCGACGCCTGTGATTGCGGCCCCTGTTAGTGCTGTGCTAACGAATTCGCGACGAGTGACTTTGCGTGGCATGCGGCGAATGTTAATTCCTGCGCGGAGTAAACACAACAAATGGGCCGCGCGTCCGGCCGGCCCAGCCCACTCACTCAACTCACGGTGCCATGATGGCAGTACCACCTTGCGGTAGCGGGTGGGTGATGGATGCGTATCTTGAAACATACCGGCCCACCTCCTACCGCAAGCTTGGCCCGCTCTTCACTCCGGTAGGAGTGAAAATGTTTATAGCTGCGAACGCCAACAGCCGACCTCTCCGTTCGGAGGAGCGAATGACAGATTGAGCCTACCACCCAAGTGGCTTTCCGCTCCTCCGAACGGAGAAGGACGTATTTGCTGTTTCAGGCTATAAACATGTCGCCCCTACAGGGCGAACACAGATCTAATTCAGTCCACCCGACTCGCCAATCGGCAGCGCGTCGACTCACTCCTGCCATGCAAATGACTGATCGCAGAACCCACCCGCTACCGCGAGCTGGTACTGACTGCATGGGACCTCGACAGAATGAGTGGCATCGACCGACCAGCCCGCTACCGCAAGGTGGTACTGATGTTATGAAGCAAGCGCCTCCCACCATGAGTGCTAAACTCACGGCCAGTCGCTCATTCGACATGAGACTGAAAGGAGGCGCTATGGACCCAATATATATCGGCGTTGACTTTCATTCCAGGCAACAAAC
>DASXQM010000108.1:0-4468 GCA_036507195.1 Pyrinomonadaceae bacterium
TGAAAGTCGTCGGCCAGGGCGACATTGTCAGTGGCCTTAAGTCTCTAACTCCGGAAAACTGCTTTCGCTTTCAGATTGCTTCAAGTGCCGTAGACGCGTTTGTGGTTGGAGTGGAGAAGGTTGACCATATAGACGAAATGCTTCGGGGAACACAAGTGGCGCTCAACGAGTTTGGTTACCGAATCATGGCGGTTTAGTGCGCACCAGTAACATCCGCAGACCATTTCTCTGTCCGCGCGCGTTTAGCGTCTCCCTTTCGCCCGCCGCTCACTAAATACCCCGAGCAGTGCCCTGTAAGCTGGCTTTGGGTGATAGCCCTGATCGAAAAGCAGACCTGCACCCTTTCTTCTTTTTGTATAGTCCGGAATCCAGGAATACTTGTCCGTGAAGCCCCAGGTCTGGAACGCAGTACAGCCCGGTTGCTGAAGACAGGCGGTCGCGACAAATCTATAGATATCGGCCTGGCGCACGAGGTCTGCCTGGTCCATCAGGGCGCCTTTCGCATCGAGCGGCAGACCGACGTCCATCTCGGTGATATGCACCTGCAGACCCAGGGCTGTCAAACGCTTGATGTTTGCCGCCAACGATGCGATCTCTTTCATACTCAGGTTAAAGATGTGCGCCTGTATGCCCACACCGTCGAGAGGCACGCCGCGTTTCTTGAAGTCCCTGGCCATCGCATAAACGGCATCCGACTTTGCGTTCAAACCTTCCGTATCGTAATCGTTATAGAACAAGAGCGCCTTTGGATCCGCTGCGCGCGCCCAGCGAAAAGCCTGCTCGATGTAACCTGTTCCCTTCCCGGCTAAACCGATGCCGGGGCTGTCATACCAGATCGAATGCTCCATTGCCCCCTGGGCATCGAACGACTCATTGACAACGTCCCACGCGAAAACCCGACCAGTAAAGTGCTTCGCCACAGTGCTGATATGTTCCCGCATTAAGTCAGACAACTGCGCCGGCGTGAACTTTCCCCTGGCAAGCCAGGCTGGATTGTATTTCCCCCAAAGCAGACAGTGACCGCGCACCTTCTGGCCGTGCGCCTTTGCGAACTCCACAACTTGATCGCCCGGCGTAAAGTTGAACTTGTCGCGGCTGGGTCGTATGGCGCCCCACTTCATCGCGTTTTCCGGTTCGATCATGTTGAACTCGCGTGCCAGCGTCGCGGCATACGGCGCTTCGCTGAATAGTTGAGGCACGACCGCTGTTCCCACAAGCACCCCGGCCTTGTCGGCTTGCTCGCGCAGCGTTTGCGCCAGCAACGTTTCTGATGCGGTTGCGTGGCACAGGATGAAGGCAATGCAGAGACTAGTCAGCTTTCTCAAAACTCTGGCTCCTTGCAGTAGGACAACTTCTCAGAAGAAAGATCCACAGATTACACAGATTACACCGATTAAGAGAATTTACGGTTGCAAACTGGCCGTGAGTTGTGAGCGTTCACTCTGTTTTTGAAATCTGTGTAATCTGCGCAATCTGCGGATAGCTTCCTTTCCAGGGAATAACAGTTTGCGTTACATCATCGTTCAGCGAGCTCGGTGACTTTGCCTGTGACGACCAATCGAGAACTCAATGCGTCAGTTGTTTGCGCGTCGGCGCGTCCCTTGAACCCAGGCTGCTTGCCACCGAGATTGATCAAGAACTCCCCGGGCTCGATCACGCGCCGGCCCCGGTCATCGATGACCGACATCTGTCGCGGCGTTAGCGTGAAAGAGACGATCTGCTTCTCTCCGGGCTTGAGTAACAATCGCTTGACTCCGGCCAGAGATCTTATTGGCACAGGAACCGAGGCGGCGACGTCGCTGACATAGAATTGGACAACCTCATCTCCCGCGATATCACCAACGTTCTGCACCTCCGCGGCAATCGTCACGTTCTCGCCGGCTTTGATTTTGTTCGCACTCAATTTCAGATTGTTGTACTTGAATCTCGTGAAACTTAAGCCAAAGCCGAAAGGATAAAGCGGTTCGCCTTTGAAGTAGCGATACGTGCGACCCTGCATGCTGTAGTCGGTAAACGGCGGCAACTGGTCCACCGACTTATAGAAGGTGACCGGCAGACGTCCGCCGGGGTTATAGTCGCCGAACAGAACATCGGCGATCGCGGTGCCGCCCTCTTCGCCGGGGTACCACGCTTCGAGAATGGCGGGCGCATGCTCATTGGCCCAATTGACGGCCAGCGCGCTCCCATTAAGTAACACCAGCACGACCGGCTTGCCTGTCGCCTTGACGGCGCTGAGCAAAGCTTCCTGTCCTTTTGGCAATCCGATGTCGGTTCGGTCACCTCCGCGAAATCCTTCGACGTTGACAGTCATCTCTTCGCCTTCAAGCGCCGCGGAGATTCCCAATACAACGACGACGGCATCGGCTTGCCGGGCTACACTTACCGCTTCTTCGAGCTGTCTTTCCGCAAAGTGTGGGTAGGACCAGACAAATTTCGCTACCGCCTCGCGGTTGTATTGGAAATACTCCATACGGACGTCGTAGGCGCGGCCGCCTTCGAGGTTTACTTCCCTGGTGACGGTCCTGGTTGGATTGCCGGCCCAGGCATCGATCAAGAGTCGGCCGTCCAGATACAGACGAGCTCCGTCGTCAGCCGTGATCCCCAACCGGTATGCGCCTGATTCCGGCGGCGTGAGTTTGCCAGTCCAGCGAACTGAGAAATTGTCCTGACCCAGTTGTGGCGCCGGCTTGTAACGGCCCCAATCGAAATTGATCTGCTGGCTTGTCCTGACAGTGGCTGGTTCACCCTGCAACTCTCTGTTATCAAAATACTCGCCTTTGAAACCGGTAGGCGTCCCTTTGCCGCCCACCGTCAGGAAGGAAGCCGGCACCGGTACGACCGAATCACCGCTCAAAGTGGCCCCCAGCGCGTACAGAACTCTGGTATCCGCTGCTACTGCATTTTTGATTCCTGCCAGGGGAGTAACCGATTTTGAAGGCCGGCCACTGTAGTTTCCCAGCAACACCTCTGGTGCATCCGCGTTTGGGCCAACAACGGCGATAGTCTTGATGTTTTTCTTGAGAGGCAGCGTGTTGGCGTCGTTCTTTAGCAGCACAATCGATTCCTGCGCGGCTTTCAGGGACAAGGCGCGATGAACGAGAGTGTCGTTCTCAGAAAATGGAATGCGCGCATAAGCAACCATCTCAGGCGGATCAAACATGCCGAGACGAAAGCGCGCAGTCATCAGACGTTTGAGCGCGAGATCTATCTCCGTTTCGCTAATCAGCCCGTTTTTCACCGCCTCTATTAACGAAGCGTATTCTCGTCCGCAGGCCAAATCAGTGCCCGCTTTGACAGCCAGCGCGGAGGCTTCTGCTTCTGAATTGGCGAAGTGATGGCCTTTCCAGATGTCGTCGATCGCGCCGCAGTCCGAGACGACGTAGCCATTAAAGCCCCACTCCTGGCGCAGGATGTCAGTCATCAATGTCTTGTTCGCGCAACAGGGTTCATGGTTTGTCCGATTGTAAGCGCACATAACCGATTCCGCCCTGCCTTCGACGACAGTGGCGCGAAAGGCCGGCAGGTATGTTTCGCGTAAGTCTCTTTCCGGAGCTCGGGCATCGAAGCCGTGCCGTTCGGGTTCTGGTCCACTGTGCACGGCATAGTGTTTAGGGGTAGCTACTAATTTCAGATATCGCGGATCGTCACCCTGCAAGCCTTTGACGAAAGCAACGCCCAATCGCGAAGTTAAATACGGATCTTCGCCGTAGGTCTCTTGCCCGCGGCCCCAGCGCGGGTCGCGAAAGATATTAATGTTGGGACTCCAGAAAGTCAGTCCTTGATAGCGTGCATGCTGATTGTTGCGAAGGAACTCGTGGTGCTTCGCACGTGCTTCAGTTGAGATCACGTCGGCCACCTGAAACAACAGGTCTGGGTCCCACGTCGCGGCAAGCCCAATCGCTTGCGGAAAAACGGTTGCGTAGCCGGCCCGTGCCACACCGTGTAACCCCTCGTTCCACCATTCGTATTCAGGAATGTCCAGACGCTTGATGGCGGGCGCGGCGTTCATCATCTGCGAGACCTTCTCGGCCAAAGTCATGCGCGAGACCAGATCGTCAACCCGTTTTTCAATCGGCAACGAGGGGTCTTTGTAGGCCGGGTCGGTTGTCTGTCCTTTAGTGCTTAGCGCGACAGGATTGAGACAGAAGCCAAGGGTGAAGAATAATCCCGCAAGAGCGGCCCAGGTATGGTGCTTCAAGTGCGTCTCCTTCGAAGTGTATTCATGGACCAATGAGGTCAGTACCACCTCGCGGTAGCGGGTGGGTCTCTCTCGTCAACTAAAACTGTGGCATGAGCGACCGCGAGGCAGAACCCACCCGCTACCGCGAGGTGGTACTGATGTTATGAAGCAAGCGCCTCCCACCATGAGTGCTAAACTCACGGCCAGTCGCTCATTCGACATGAGACTGAAAGGAGGCGCTATGGACCCAATATATATCGGCGTTGACTTTCATTCCAGGCAACAAAC
>DASXQM010000109.1:0-25005 GCA_036507195.1 Pyrinomonadaceae bacterium
CTGGCATGCGGTGGAGGTTGCGAAAGCGAAGAAGCCGGTTGTAGTTTCAATGAGCGACGTCGCCGCTTCGGGTGGCTATTATATCGCCACCGGGGCGCACAAGATTATTGCCGAGCCCTCGACAATCACCGGCTCGATCGGTGTCTTTGCTGGGAAGCCGGTGGTGAAGGGCTTTTACGACTGGCTGGGAATTTCCAACGAATACATTCTGCGCGGCAAGCAAGCGGGCATGTTCCGCGAATCAGAGAAATTCACTCCGGAGGAGCGGACCAAGTTTGAAGAACTGATCAAGAAGACCTACTACGAAGACTTCGTGCCGAAGGTGGCGAAAGGTCGCAACAAGACGCCGGAGTACATCGATTCAATCGCTCAGGGACGCGTGTGGACTGGCGCACAAGGTAGAGAGCGAGGACTGGTGGATGAGTTTGGCGGCTTGGACCGCGCCGTCGAAGTGGCCAGGGAACTGGCCAGGATTCCGAAGGATAAGGGCGTTCATCGGGTTGTCCTCCCCTATCCGCGCACGTTCCTGCAGGAGTTGCTCAGTCAGGGCGATGAGACGCGAATACAAGCGAAACAACAGCAAGCAGTGCTGGCGGCATTGCCGGATGATGCGCGCCGAGCGGTACGCTACATGGCCTTGCTCGACCGGATGCAGAAGGGCGAATCGTCGCTGCTGATGCCGTTTGATTTGGAAATCAGATAACCAGTAAGCAGTGAGCAGTAAGCAGTAAGCAGTAGGCAGAAAGCAAGCAGCGGCGAGAAAACAAAAACGTATCACATTCGAAAACCTAAAAGGCAGGAGCCGGGACCACCCACTGCTTACGGCTCACTGCTTACTGATCTTTTCGAGTCCACCCATATAAGGCCGTAACACTTCGGGGATTACAATCGATCCATCTGCTTGCTGAAAGTTTTCCAGAATCGCAATCCACGTTCGCCCTATCGCCAGTCCTGAACCGTTCAAGGTGTGCACAAACTCCGGCTTCGCTCCCCCCGCACGGCGAAAGCGAATCTGCGCGCGCCGGGCCTGAAACGCTTCATAGTTAGAACATGAGGAGATTTCGCGAAAAGTGTTCTGCGACGGTAACCAAACTTCTATGTCATAGGTCTTTGCGGAACCGAAACCAAGATCGGCGGTAGAGAGCACCACCACGCGATAGTGAAGTCCCAGCTTCTGCAAGATCGCTTCAGCGTCACGGGTAAGCGACTCGAGTTCGTCATACGAATTCTCCGGCAACGCGTATTTCACCAGCTCAACTTTCTCGAACTGGTGTTGGCGAATCAAGCCACGCGTGTCGCGCCCGTAGCTGCCGGCTTCGGAACGAAAACAAGGCGTATAAGCGACCCACCGCAAAGGAAGCTGTGATGGGTCGAGGATTTCTTCGCGGTGATAGTTCGTTACCGGCACTTCGGCCGTCGGAACAAGATACAACTCGCGTTCGTCCGTCAGCTTAAAAAGATCTTCCTCGAATTTCGGCAATTGACCGGTACCAAACAAAGCCGCTTTGTTGACGATGAAAGGTGGCAACGTTTCCTGATAACCATGCTCACGCGCATGAACATCAAGCATGAAGTTGATCAGGGCTCGTTCCAGCCGTGCGCCCTCTCCGTTGAGAATGGCAAATCGCGCCGCGGCAATTTTTGTGGCACGGTCGAGATCCAGGATTCCGAGCGCTGTGCCCAGATCGACATGATCCTTCGGTTCGAAGTCAAAGTCCGGTTTGATACCTGAACGACGGACTTCAACGTTAGCCGATTCATCTTTACCGACCGGGACGCTTTGGTGTGGGATATTGGGTAATGTCGAAAGCATCTCATGCATTCGAGTTTCCGACTGCTCGCGTAGCCGGTCTAACCCGGCGATGCTTTCCTTAAGTTGATTTACTTCCTGACGACGTTCATCCGCCTCTTCTCGTTTGCCTTCCTTCATCAAGGCGCCGATCTCGCGACTGGCGGAATTGCGCTGTGCATTAAGTTGGTCTGACTCGGCAATGATTCGCCGCCGCTCGGCGTCCGCTTCGGCAAAGCTATCTAACACTTCCGGCGCAACCCCGCGCGTCTGTAACGCGGTGCGCACCTTCTCAAGATTTTCCCGCACGTGGTTAAGATCAAGCATTTGTTCTATTCCCGCAAAATGTGGTAAGAGAGACGACCGTTTAGAAAACTAGAATGTACCGTCAAATGATGCACAAACGCCAGCTAGCCCACAGACGGGTAATCTCGTACACGCGCAGACGCGCTCGCCGACGTTTGTTCAATTCGTAATCCGAAAACCGAAATTCTGTTAATGGCCCAAAAAGTTCGCAAAGCAGTTTTTCCTGCCGCAGGTTTAGGCACTCGTTTTCTGCCCGCAACGAAGGCGTCGCCCAAGGAGATGTTGCCGCTGGTCGATAAGCCGTTGATTCAATACGTGGTCGAGGAGGCAGTGGCTTCAGGAATTGAATCCATAGTCATCGTTACCGGCCGCGGGAAAACTGCGATCGAGGATCACTTCGACGTCTCCTTTGAACTCGAAAGACTTCTGGAAGAGCGCGGGAAGATAGATGAGGTGAAGGCGATGCGCGCGATTTCCGAAATGGCGCGTGTCGCCTATGTGCGGCAACAAGAAGCGCTCGGTTTGGGCCACGCGGTACTGCAGGCGCGCGACCTGGTTGGCGACGAACCCTTCGCCGTGATGTTAAGCGACGATATCATCGACTCCGCAACGCCGGCGCTCAAACAACTGCTCGACGTCTACGAAAAGTATGACGCTCCCGTACTCGGCGCGATGCAGGTGGCGGGCGAGGCGATTTCGCGGTTCGGCGTAATCGATGGTGAGGAGGTGGAAGACGGTGTTTATAAGATCAGGGACATGGTTGAGAAGCCACCGTTTTCCGAAGCCCCTTCTGACCTGGCGATCATCGGGCGGTATGTGCTGACGCCTGACGTCTTCGATGAGATTGAAAACACCCGTCCCGGCGCCATCGGAGAGATTCAAATTACTGACGCCATGCGCTCGCTTCTCAAGCAGCGGCCATTTTACGCCGTGCGCATTAAAGGAACGCGTTACGATGCCGGCGACAAGCTCGGTTTCCTGATTGCCACAGTCGAGTTTGCGCTCAAGCATGAGGAACTGGCATCTGAGTTTAAAGAGTATCTGCGTTCGTTGAGGCTTGCTTAAGAAACTCAGACACAGAGGCACAAAGACAGGAGAGAGTGATTCAATAAAAGAATCTCATGATGCCTGATCAACAACAATTCTCCGGTCGCGCCGCGATCGTCACCGGCGCCACCCGCGGTATCGGTCGCGCCATCGCACTGCAACTTGCCCGTCGCGGCGCGGACGTCGCATTCAACTACGCAAAGAGCGCCGACGCGGCTGAGTCTCTGACCAAAGAGATCGAAGCGCTTGGCGTGCGCGCCCTCGCATCTCAATGCGACGTGGCAAACACCGAGGCTGCCGCTGAGATGGTGAAACAGGTTAAAGACGCCTTTGGTCGCATCGATTTTCTCGTCAACAACGCCGGTATCACGCGCGACAATCTGATCCTGCGCATGAAGGAATCCGACTGGGATGACGTAATGGACACCAACCTGAAAGGCGCATGGAACTTTGCCAAAGCTGCGCTCAGGACAATGCTGCGTCAGGACGAGGGCGGATCGATTCTCAATATCTCTTCAATCAGCGGCAAAATAGGGATGGCGGGACAGTCAAACTACTCGGCATCGAAGGCCGGAATGGTTGGTCTCACGAAAGCCCTGGCCAGGGAAGTTGCGAGTAGGAAGGTCACAGTTAATGCTCTGGCACTCGGCATGGTCGCAACTGACATGGCGGAAGCACTTGATGAAAGTTACCGCGCGAAAATTATTGAGCAAATTCCGCTCGGGCGTTTTGCTGAGGCGGATGAAGTTGCCCGCATTGTCTGTTTCCTGCTTTCCGACGACGCTCGTTACATTACGGGTCAGGTGATTCAGGTGGACGGCGGCCTGGCGATTTGAGTTGACTCCATAGAGCGGTAAGTTTCCAGAGATAGTTCTGTTCTAGTACGACCTTGTCCCGTACGTGCGGGTTCGCGGGTTTGACAATCAGCCGCGAAATTCGTAGGAACAAATCTTGCCAAGAAAAACTAGTTAGTCTTCGCCACCTTGAAAGGATCCGAACCGACGGGGAAGTTGTAATGGCACTGAAAACCGGCCAAGGTGTAATTCTGAGTCTACTTTTGGCTCTCGCATTGTTAGTTGGCTTTGCCTCGTCTGAAACTCCCAGCGGTGCTGCAGGACCATGTCAAACGCCAAGTTTCGCAGTTGTTCTGACACCGAATGTTGGCAATAGTCTGAATTCAGTTGCAGTTGACGATCTGAACGGCGACGGGAAACCGGATCTGGTGGCCTCGAGTAATTTTGAGGACAAGGTTTCTTTTCTTCTCGGCGATGGGGCTGGAAACTTCAGCGTTTTGGGTAGCACGTCGACCGGACAACGCCCCAGCGCTGTGGCTTTGGGAGACTTTAACCAGGACGGAAAACTGGATCTGGCAGTCACCAGAGACTTTTCCACGACAGTTTCTGTTTTGCTTGGCTCGGGTACGGGAAGTTTTTCAGCGCCGGTAAATTTCACGGTTGGCAACAATCCCATCTCGCTGGTTCTGGCGGATTTCAACAACGATAACAAACTCGATATCGCCACCGGGAACGACGGCTCCAACACGATTTCAATCCTGCTTGGAAACGGCGACGGTAGTTTCACTGCCGCACCAAGTATAACCAACGTCAGACCTCCTTCCCTCGCAGTTGCCGACTTTAATCACGACAACAAACTCGATCTGGCGGCGGCCAATAATGCAAACGGCAAAGTCACAGTATTGTTAGGGGACGGAACCGGCGGCTTTGACGGTGGTACTCACTTCGACGGCGGATCTGCATTGCACGCCATCGCTGCCGCCGATTTCAACGGCGACACGCATCCCGACATAGTCGTGACCAACTTGAACTGTTGCACGCCCGCGTTTGTCGCGGTGCTGCTGGGCAATGGTAGCGGTTCTTTCAGTGCGCCTACGAAATTCTCTGTCCCTTTATCCCCCTTCGCGATTGCGGTTGCAGACTATAACGGTGACGGAAAGATGGACGTAGCAACTGCGAACGTTCAGCAAACCTCCAGCAACATCGCCGTGTTGCTGGGCGACGGGACCGGCGCCCTTGGTACGCCAACCACTTTTAGCACCGGCACGACGCCGAATTTCCTCGTTGCTCGAGACGTTAACCTGGATGGCGTTCCAGATCTGATCGCGACCAGCTCTCCAAACATAGCGGCGCTGTTGAACGCATGCGGGGGAGCGCCCACCCCGACACCGACAGCGACACCTACGCCTTCGCCAACTCCGACTCCAGTGCCTACACCTGCACCGGGCGACGTCGTCATCAGCCAGGTTTACAGTGGTGGCGGCAATCCTGGATCGAGTTTTCAGAATAATTACATCGAACTCTTTAATCGCACTGACAATGCAATAGATATCGGAGGTTGGCCCATAGCTTTTACGTCAGCCACCGGAGTATTCAATACCTCTATCGCCTTTGTAAGTTCAAGAGGGGTTGCGATTCTCCCGCACCGTTATCTCTTAATACAATTCGGGCCGCCGAGCACTAACGGGGTGCCATTGAACGCCGATTTCGTTGTCAGCGACCTTCAATTCAATCTTTCGCCTTCAGGTAAGGTTTTTCTTGCGCGCCCCAACTCGAATAGTCTCGGCACTACTTGTCCACTTCCCAATTCGAACATCATTGACTTTGTAGGCTATGGCACTATCGCAAGTTGTTTTGAGGGCGCTGGTCCGACAAATAACTTGAGCGATGTGACCGCTGCGACCCGAAAATTCAATGGTTGTGTGGATAACAATAGTAATTCCAGCGACTTCTTGATTAGCGCTCCCAATCCCCACAACAGTGGTTCGCCGGAAAACTCGTGTCTTAATCCGATTGACGATGCCGAATTCTTCGTCCGGCAGCACTATTCCGATTTCCTCAATCGCCAACCTGATGCTGCTGGCCTCTCGTTTTGGACGAATCAAATTACATCATGTGGCACGGACCAGGCGTGCATCGAGATAAAGCGCATCAACGTCTCGGCTGCCTTCTTCCTTTCTATCGAATTCCAGGAGACAGGGTATCTCGTCGAGCGCCTCTACAAATCGTCTTATGGCGACGCGACGGGCACATCTACCATTGGGGGGACGTCTCATCAGCTTCTGGTGCCAATAGTTCGATTTAACGAATTTCTGCCTGACACTCAACAGATTGGCCAGGGAGTAATAGTTGGACAGACTGGCTGGGAGCAAGTGCTGCAGAACAACAAGCAGACCTTCATGGATCAGTTTGTGCAGCGTTCCCGGTTTACCACGGCCTTTCCGCTGTCAATGACGGCCGCACAGTTCGTCGACACTCTAAACACAAACGCCGGCGGCGTGTTGTCGCAAACGGAGCACGATCAGCTAGTAAACGAGCTCTCAACAAACGCGAAGACGCGGGCGCAAGTCTTAAGAGCGGTAGCGGAAGATATGGACCTGGCTAATGCCGAAAAAAATCGAGCTTTTGTCTTGATACAGTACCTTGGCTATCTGAGACGCAACCCGAACGATCCGCCGGACCCAGACCATAGCGGCTACGACTTCTGGCTGACGAAGCTAAACCAATTCAATGGCAATTTCGTCAACGCTGACATGGTCAAGGCGTTCATCATCTCGGCCGAGTACCGGCAACGGTTCTAGACCGTAGTATAGAAAACCGGGGCGATCGCGCCGAAACATCCCTCCCTGACGGTTGGACCTCTACCTCGCTATTTACTGTTGACGCTTCTCGATATACGATTACCTCCCAAGCAACCCCCAATCGACCAAATAATAGTGCCGGAGAGGAAGGACTCGTGTTGTGATCACTCTCAAAGTTAACGGCAAACAACTGAACGCCGATGTAGATCCGGCGACACCGCTGCTATGGGTGTTGCGCGAAACGCTCGGTCTAACGGGAACGAAGTATGGCTGTGGCATGGCGCAGTGTGGCGCCTGCACAGTCCACCTGGATGGTGAAGCGATACGGTCGTGCGTGAAGCGGGTCGCTGATGCCACCGGCAAAGAGATCACAACTATCGAAGGACTCTCTCCGGACCTCAGTCATCCCTTGCAAAGAGCCTGGATGGAAATCGACGTGCCGCAATGCGGCTATTGTCAGTCTGGCCAGCTAATGAGCGCAGCAGTTTTGCTCGCCGAGAATTCCAAGCCTACCGATAACGATATCGATGAAGCTATGACTGGCAATATTTGCCGCTGCGGCACCTACCCGCGAATTCGTCAGGCCATTCATCGCGCCGCTGAGATAAAAGCGCGAGGAGGTAATGCGAAATGAGCGCGGCTATGAAGAGGCGAGATTTCCTAAAGACGGGAGCCGCGGTGGGCGGCGGGTTGCTAGTCACCCTGTACCTTCCTGAATTGGCTCAGGCCGGGGTGTCAGCCAAGCCGTCCGACAAACTTAAATCTGTCGCACCGGCAACGTTTGCCCCCAATGCATTCATACGCATTGCTCCGGATGACACCGTCACAGTCATTGTTAACAAATCCGAGATGGGCCAGGGAGTCTACACATCCCTGCCGATGCTCATCGCCGAGGAACTGGAGGCCGACTGGAGCAAGATCAAAGTGGAATCGGCTCCAGTCGATCAGGCATACAATCACACTGTCTTCGGCATGCAGTTGACCGGCGGCAGTACGAGCACTGCTTCTGAGTGGGTACGATTCCGTAAAGCCGGCGCGACTGCGCGCATGATGTTGATCGCTGCAGCTGCGCAAGACTGGAAAGTCGAGCCGCAGAGCTTGCGCGCAGAGAATGGTTTCGTTGTTCACACCGCCAGCGGTCGCCGAGCGTCATTTGGTTCGCTCGCCGATACGGCCGCTACCCTCACGCCGCCCAAAGATGTGCCGCTGAAAGATCCGAAAGACTTCAAAATCATCGGCAAGCCCAGGCGGCGGCTCGATACGCCCGCCAAAGTTAACGGTAGCGCCCAATTCGGTCTCGACGTTCAGATTGCCGGAATGATGACAGCGCTCGTAGCCCGACCTCCAGTATTCGGTGGCAAAGTGGTAAGTCTTAACGCGGAAAAAGCGAAAGCAGTAGCCGGGGTTAAAGACGTATTGCAGGTGCCTTCCGGTGTGGCCGTGATTGCGACTGGTTTTTGGCCGGCAAAACTCGGGCGAGACCAGCTTGAGATCAAGTGGAACGATGGTCCAAACGCGAATCTTTCAACGGTTGGCATGCGAGAGCAGTATGCGACGCTCGGGAAAAATCCTGGTCTGATTGCTCGCAAAGTAGGCGATCCGGCAAAGGCTCTTGCCGGCGCTACCAAAACAATAACGGCTGAATACGAAGTGCCGTATCTGGCCCACGCGATGATGGAGCCGCTGAATTGCGTCGTCGACCTGCGTGCAGATCGTTGCGAGATTTGGACCGGCACGCAGCTTCAGACTGGCGACCGCATGGCTGCCGCCGCAACGGCGGGACTGAAGGCGGAACAGGTCCAGATTCACACGACGCTGCTCGGGGGCGGGTTCGGGCGCCGCGCTAATCCCGCCTCGGACTTTGTTGTCGAAGCCGTGCAGGTGGCGAAGGCGGCAAAAGTTCCAGTGAAAGTTGTTTGGACTCGCGAAGATGACCTTCGCGGTGGTTACTATCGCCCGATGTGGTACGACCGCATGGCCGGCGGCGTTGATGCTGCCGGAAACCCCGTGGCCTGGACGCACACGATTGTGGGCCAGTCGATCTTCCAAGGCACTTTCTTTGAACAGTTCGGGATCAAGGACGGGATAGATTCGGCATCGGTCGAAGGCGCGGCAGACTTGCTCTACGGCATTCCGAACCTGCAAGTCGATTTGCACACTCCCAGAATTGGTGTCCCCGTTTTGTGGTGGCGCTCAGTGGGCCATTCGCACAATGGCTTTGCGGTTGAAGCCTTCTTCGACGAACTGGCGCACGCCGGTGGCAAAGATCCTTATGAACTGCGGCGTGCGTTGCTCGCAAACCAACCGCGCATGCGTGCGGTTCTTGATCTCGTGGCCCAAAAAGCAAATTGGGATAAACCTTTGCCGGCGGGTAGGGGCCGCGGCATCGCGACGCATTTCTCATTCGACAGTTATGTGGGACAGGTGGCCGAAGTGTCCGTCGATAAAACGGGCGCAGTTCGCGTGCATCGCATGGTCTGCGCCGTCGACTGCGGTCAGGTGGTTAACCCTGATTCGGTGAAAGCACAAATGGAAGGTGGGATCATCTTTGGCCTGACCGCTGCACTCAAAGGCGAGATCACGCTTGAGGCGGGCCGCGTGAAGCAGCGCAACTTTCACGACTATGAGATGTTGCGAATCAATGAGGCGCCCGAGATCGAAGTTCACATTATGCCGAGTACGGAAAATCCAACCGGCGTCGGCGAACCAGGCGTCCCGCCGGTCGCCCCGGCGGTGGCGAATGCAATCTTCGCAGCAACAGGCAAGCGCGTGAGGAAGCTGCCCATTCGATTGGTGAAATAATGATGAGCAAATTACTCAAGCTTTTTAGCATCGGTCTATCTATGATCGCGCTCAGCTTGGTTTTTACTTTACTTCCAACTCAGGCAACCGGGGGCGCGTTCCAGAAGAACGATGCGCGTGCCCGCGAACTGTTCGTCTCCATCGTTCCCGTCCTGAAACATCCACGCTGCCTCAACTGCCACGCGACTGGCGACTTCCCCCGGCAGGGCGACGATAGCCACGTTCACACCCAGAACGTAAAACGTGGAATTGACGGCAAAGGCAAGTATGGACAGAAGTGTGAAACCTGCCATCAGCAGGAGAACCTGGCCGGACTTAACATGCCGCCGGGAGCGCCCAACTGGCACCTGCCGCCTGCCGATATGCCGATGATCTGGGAAGGTAAAACTCCCGGACAGATTTGCCGTCAGATAAAAGATCCGCAACAAAACAACGGCAAGACTGTGGCACAGATCGTGGAGCACGTTACTTCCGACAAGCTTGTGATGTGGGGCTGGAACCCCGGCGAAGGACGCACTCTGCCGCCAATGGGTCACGACGAATTCGCAAGACGGTTTCAGGATTGGGCCCGCTACGGCGCTGCCTGCCCCGAGTGAAACGCAATAGATGAGCTAACGCCTCGTTTGATGTTTTTGTTTTCCAAGAGCGAGCAACAACTCTTACGAGAATTCGGATTAAAACCGAAGCAATGGAACCGTAAACTATGCATGACAATTTTCTTGACCGTAGTATTTCTCTTGAGTATCCTCCTTCATTCTTAATCGCCAAAGTTATCGATCATATTGTTTTAGTGCGCAGCCGCGCGCTATTCGATTCCGAGTTTGCTTGCCTTTAGTTAACCCGAGCCGAGTTTGTTTTCTGAATCGATCTCCCCAGATCGCCGACGCCGGAGAGGCTTCACGATCCTGTTTTTGACCCACGCATCCGAAGGAGAAACACTATGCATCGCAATAGATCTTTGGTCCTTTTCCTGGCGATCATTTTTGCCGTAGCGGTTGCGCTTAGTGGTTGCGCAAACGTAGAGGAGGGCAAGACGCCACTCGCTACAAGCAACCCAGGCAGTGACAGCGGGAAGATTCCCGTAACCACCTCATCGGAAGAGGCGCGAAAGGAATTTCTGCAAGGTCGCGACCTTTCCGAAAAGCTGCTCATACAAGACTCAATTCAACATTTTGATAAGGCAATTTCGCTTGACCCAACCTTCGCCTTGGCGGAATTGAACCGTGCCCAGGTAAGCCCCACCGGAAAAGAGTTCTTCGATCATCTGAATAAGGCGGTTAGTCTTGCGGACAAGTCTTCCAATGGCGAGAAGCTGCTTATTCTTGGTAACGAGGCAGGCGCAAACGGCAATGCTGCGAAGCAGAAAACATATCTCGATCAACTCGTGGCCGCCTATCCAAACGATGAGCGCGCACATTTTAACCTGGGTGGCTACTACTTCGGTCAGCAGGACATGCCCAAAGCAATCGAGCACTACAAGAAAGCAACTGAACTGGCTCCCACTTACTCGACCGCTTTCAACATTCTCGGCTATGCCTACCGCCAGAATGCTGACTACGCAAACTCCGAGCAAGCGTTCAAGAAATACATCGAGCTGATTCCAAATGATCCGAACCCATACGACTCTTACGCTGAGTTGTTGCTGAAGATGGGCAGGTTTGACGAGTCGATCGCGCAGTATCAGAAGGCGCTGGCCATCGATTCAAACTTTATCAATTCTCACCAGGGGATTGCCGCGGCTTTGATGTATCAGGGCAAGCCTGAGGAAGCGGCGGCCGAACTACAGAAGATTACGGACAAGGCGAGAAGCGACGCTGAACGCCGCACGGCGTTGTTTGCTTTGACTGTTGTCGAAGTCGATAGCGGCAAGATGGATAAGGCGCTGGCGGAAGTGGACAAGCAGTACGTCCTGGGAGAGAAGACCAACGATCTGCCGGCGATGACCGGGGACCTGCAACTCAAGGGAAACATCATGCTGGAAATGGGCAACCCTGATGAGGCCAAAGCGCTTTTTGAACGCGGCCTGAAAATGACGCAGGATTCGAACCTCTCGCAGGAGATTAAGGACAACGCGAAACTCTTTCATCACTACAACCTGACGCGGGTTGCGCTTGCGAAGAAGGACCTGACAACTGCGAAGACGGAAGCCGAAACATTCCGGAAAGGCACGGAAACCTTGAAGAATCCGTTCCAAACAAAACAAGCTCATGAACTCATCGGGATGATCGCTCTTGAGGCGAAGGATTACGACAGCGCCGTGACCGAACTTCAACAGGCTAACCAGCAAAACCCCTATGATCTTTATCGAATGTGTCAGGCCTATCAGGGCAAAGGCGACATGGGGAAGGCGAAAGAGTTTTGCACCAAGGCTGCTGCCTTCAATTCCCTGCCGCAACTTAACCTTGCGTTTATCAGGATGAAGGCGGCTAAAGTGTAAAAGCGAAAGGGCTCCGCCCTCCGATGTGCGGTGGCGGCTATGCCCCACCGTCCCCGGCTCTCTAAAAATCTGGGGCTGCGCCCCCAAGTGGGGCGTAGCCCCAAAATATTCCAGGCGACTCGGAAGGTCAGAGACCTTCCGCACATCGGAGGGCAAAGCCCTGGGGCGCCCTACCGATCCTCCACTTTACTATTCACGCCTTACGATTCACTATTCACCTTCCGGCTGTTTGCTGTTTACTGTTTACTTATGAGCGACCTCTGGCCCGAATTGAAATTCGCGGAATGGCAGGACACCTACGCCACGCTGCATATGTGGACGCAGGTTGTCGGCAAGATCCATCTCCAGCAAACGCCACTGGTGAACCACTGGTGGAATGTGCCGCTCTATGTTACGGCGCGCGGCCTTACGACATCTGCAATGCCCTTTCGCGAACGTTACTTCGAAATCGAATTTGATTTCATTGACCACCAACTCCTGATTAGGTGCAGCGACAGCGCTTCAAGAACGCTGTCACTGCGGCCTCAGTCAGTGGCAGACTTCTACGCGGAAGTCATGTCGGCTCTCCGTGAGTTGGGAATCGAGATAAAGATTTGGACGATGCCGGTTGAGATTCCGAATCCGATTCGCTTCGAAGAAGACAAGGTTCACGCTACATACGACGCGGAATATGCCAATCGTTTCTGGCGCGCGCTGGTGAATATGGACGAAGTCTTTAAGGAGTTTCGCGCGCGCTTCATGGGCAAAGTTAGTCCAGTGCATTTCTTCTGGGGCAGCTTCGATATGGCGGTAACTCGCTTCTCTGGCAGGCCGGCGCCGGAACGCGAAGGCGCCGACTTGATCACGCGAGAAGCTTATTCGCATGAAGTAATCAGTCACGGCTTCTGGCCGGGCAACAAAGACATGGAAGCGGCGTTTTATTCTTACACTGCGCCCGAACCCACCGGCCTCGCGGACTCGGTCAACCAGGGGAAAATTCTTCCTGCGCCAACATTCTACAGTACTGAGATGAAGGAGTTTTTCCTGCCGTATGACGACGTGAGGAAGTCCGACTCACCCGAACAGACGCTCATGGATTTCTGCCAGACCACCTACGAAGCCGGCGCGAATCTGGCCAAATGGGATCGCGCGGCACTTGAGCGACAATAGACCCAGGCGGCAAGCAGGGAACCAGTAACCACCAAATCTCGTTCTAAAGTATGAATGTCACTTCCTAATCAAACTCCGCAGAATGTTACTCACGTCCAGCCTCCGGAAGCGCCGGCTAAGATACCCAATGCGCAACGGCGGACCCTCTTGTCGCATCCTAAACCAGCGATGAAACAGTTGTCCCTCATTGCCGTCGTATTATTCGTATTCCTCATGCTGGGCAATGTGACGGGAGTTTCCGCCGCCGCCGAGAGAGTCGCCGGTAAATTCGCCGACAAGTTTGTGTTCTTTGTCCACGTCGCACAACTGTACACCAAGGATCCGGACAAGCAGCTGGCAATGCCGGTCCAGGATGTTTCAAAGAAGCAGGTAGCCAACACTTGGCATGCGCCCCGAGATGGTGGCCGCCTGCATGAGGGACAGGACATCTTCGCGCCACGCGGCACTGCCATTCTCTCAGCTACCGAAGGGTATGTTGCAAACATCGGTGAGAATTCGCTGGGTGGTCAGACAGTTTCAGTGATCGGCGCCGGCGGCAGAACCTATTACTACGCGCACCTCGAAGGTTATGCGCCCCACCTCGCGGAAGGCGACTATGTGACAACGCAAACGCTACTCGGGTACGTCGGCACCACCGGCAATGCCGCGGGTACGCCACCGCATCTTCACTTCGGTGTCTATGAATTGTCGCGTGGCGCGATGAATCCTTTGCCCTTGCTCAGCGATCGGCCCGCAGAAAAAAAGCGTTCCTTACAGAACCGGAAGCGGTAACGACCGGATCCTGGCACTCAACCCAAATCCTACCGGTCTTTCTGTCACCAACATCTCGATTGTAAGTTGAGTGCCGAGATCCGGTCGCTACCGCTCTTCTTAGAAACTGACGTGTAAGTCGTTGATTCTATTACAGGCGAAAAGTTTCATCTCGTTATCTGCTTGTCGCAGACGAGCAAAGCTACTCGGTTCTGTACTGCTTCACCCACTGCGCAATGGCGCCAACTTAGCGAACTACAACAGTCCCCGTACCGCGCCTGGAATTTCTGTTCTTTTTTAGTTACTGCCCGCTAAACGCTCGAACTAAACGGTAAGATAACCTTATGCGATATCTAACCGTATTCGTTGTCTTCGCGGCGCTGATTCTGAGCGAGTTCGCGATACCATCCGCTTCAACTTCCGGTAGCGCCCAGATCCAAAACAGCGCCCAGGAAAAAGCCGCCAGCCTCCGGGCGCAGCTAAGTGAAGTAGAGGCAAAACAGGCGGAACTGCAAACGCGTCTGCAAACGTTGGAGGAGGGCCTGAAGCCGGAAAATATCGAGAGTAGCCTGGCGGGAGTGGGAAGTACTAAGCCAGAAGATTTACGCGAGCAGCGACGCCGCCAATTGGAGATCGAGCGAAACGGCGTACAGGCTCAACTTAATCTGCTGGCCACCAGTCATACCCGGCTCGAAACGGCAATCGCGCAGGCAGACGCTGAAGCATATCGTCAAAGTGCTGCACCTGTTATCGCTCCTTCTACCAGCGCCTCGCGAACCGCTGCCGTCTCGACCCGCACGGCAACAACTTCGAAGCATCCGCGCCGAGTTCGGAAACGAAAAATAAGATCACCCCGACATTAAAGAATTAGCGGATACACGCAGATGAACGCGGATCAAGAAAACTGACAAACAATCCTTGTAAGGGTTTTTCGGATCCGCCGTATCCGCGTGTATCCGCGGCTAATTCACGTTTTTTATTGCACAACAAGTGTCAGCGTTGCTGACCCAAGCCCACATGTCTTCCGCTTCACGGTTCTGTAGTCAGAGACTTCGCGAAGTAGCCAGGGCGGTGCCGGAGTTTGAGTTGATCTTTTTGCAGCTCGGGGTTCGCGATGTCGATGTGCATCTGGCGATAGGAGCCGTCGCGGTTCTTGTTGGTGGAGGTATAAGCGATCAGATATTGTGAACGAAGCTCCTGTTCGATCTCAGCGAAGGCATCCTTCAAGTCAGTTTCACGCTTTGGAAAGAATGCGCGGCCACCAGTTGCCGCTGCCACCGCGTTCAGTGGGTCGCGATTAACTCCATCATACTTGCTGTCGCCGATGCCTATAGCGTAGATAACGGTTTCTGCTTCGAGCGCGCGGTTGATCGCTTCACTTCGCGGGAGGCGGCTGGTGCTGTCGAAACCGTCGGTGAGCAGAATAATTGCGCGGCGTCTCTGGTTAGGAACATGACTCTGACCAGTCTGACCTTGAGCTGTTTTCGGTCCTTGCCGATCAGTACCAGCTTGCCCGGCCATTCTCGGATCGGAGTTTCGCGCCAGCACCTCACTGGCCGTCAGTGCGATGGCGTCCCAGATCGCCGTCGAGCCTTCGGGAGGAGTTGCCTTCATACCTGGTCCGGTAGCTATGCCGCTGATGGGCCGGCCTGAGCCGAGATACGCCGGCAGCGCAACCTCTACGCGCTCGAGTGCGCGATAGATGCTGAATACGTCGCGTGTCAGGCCTTGTTCGAGAAACGCCGAACCGGTGAAAGGAACGATCGCTGCCTGGTCCTTGCTTGACTGAATGATCGTTTCGATAAACGCGCGCGCGGCGGCCTTCTCCTGCGGCAAGGTGCGCTCCTCGGAAGCGCTCACATCAATCAGGAAAGCGATGGAAAGCGGGCGGTCCGTCTCGCGCTGAAAAGTAAGAATTTTTTGCGGCACTCCATCTTCTGTCAGGCGAACGTCTTCCTCCCGAAGCGTGGTGACGAACCCTTTCTGTTTATTTGTAGCCGTGAAAAACAGGGTAGTCAGATCCGTCTCGACGCGGATGACGTCGTCATCCTGATTGGTTGGGGTTTGCGCGAAACTGTGACGCGCGAAGGCGCTGCAAAAGAGCAGGGCGACCAGCAATAACGCTGTTAGCGGTGATTTCATAGCAACACTGTGAAGCCACTTTAACGAGGCGAGTAAGAGATGCTTACACTCGCCTTATCGTTGTAACAACTGCATTGGCCTCGGCGGCGTCAAAGGTGAGCCAAACTATTTCAAGGCTTTCACGTTATCCGGTTTTTTGAAGAGCAAATCTGGCAGGGGACGATCGTATTCGATCGACTCGTAAGCAATGCGGCTCGTTTGGATACCATTAATGAAGTGATCGATTACCCAGGGTGCGGTGATGCCGGCAATGGTGATCGGTTTCGCCAGATGATCTTCCTCCGTAATTTCTTCAGTCTCATCCGAGTCTGGCTTCTTTTTGGTTGTCTTGTAGATCATTTTCGCCGGCAGGCCCTCTTTAGCCGCAAATTCATATTCGATCCAGAACCCGTCTGGATAGGTGAGCCGAACCGTCTCATTACGCCTGGCGAGTCCGGCTTCGCGCCGGCCTGCGTAGCTAAGAGTTGCGTTCTCTTTTTTCCACCAACCGCGCAGGAGATTCTCCACGCTGGTGCGCATGCCTTTTTTGAAGTCTTCTATTTGCGCGCTCTTCATATCACTCAAGGTCTTCGTTGCACCGTCGAAAAGCCAGCCGGTTTCGCCGGTGTTTGTTTGGATTACGCGAATCCCTTCACCCGTGAATTCGGTGCGCTCTCTGTCGGGGTAAGCGATGTAATCAAGAAATCGAGCGGGGATTTGCGATATGCCGTCCTTGAAGGATGTGAAGAAGCCGCGACCCACTAGCGTTTTGACATTCAAATACGAGTTGCCGCCAAGCACCTCGATGGCGCGGGCGACGATGGCTTCCGCCTTCTGATCCGCTGCGGCCGGTGGCGCCGCCGCACTGGTTGTTTGCGCTGCTGTAGTTGTTTGTGCCGAAATCGGGAACAGACCGCCGACGAGGAACAACGATATGAAGAGTAGTAGTCGTCTCGAAATCATTAGCTGAAGCCTGGATCTGAAGCCTGGGAAAAGAAAAGGGCTTCAATGAAGATCGTTGAAGCCCTGGTTGTGTTTTGTACGGAACTCATGTTCCGCCCATGACGATAAAACCAATACCGGATCAGTTCAACCTCGCGTTCGTGCCCGCGACGGGCTTGACCACGATTTCGCCATCTTCCACTTCAACCACGAAATTCGTCGCCGTCTTCCACAGCGCCGTTATGGGAAGCTTCACTTTCTCATCGATATGCCGCTTCAGGAAGCGCGCGCCATACTTCGTGTTGAACCCCTTCTCGGTCAAAAAGTTGAGGGCTTCTTCGGTAACGCTGATTTCCTTGCCTTGCCGCTGCATCTGGCGTTGCAGCTTCTTCAGGTAAAGTTCGGCGATCTGGCGCACCTCATCCATCGTTAGCGGCGCGAAGACAATTATTTCGTCAATGCGATTGCGAAACTCCGGCGAGAAACGCATTTCTGCCGCCTTCATCACTTCATTCTTGACGACGCGAAAGTCCTGTGCGGTCTTGGTGCCAAAACCGAGCGGCTTTTCAAATTTCTTGAAGCTGTCTGACCCCAGGTTTGACGTCATGATAACAATCGCATCTGACAAATAAACTTTCTTGCCGCGACCGTCTGTCAGCCAGCCTTCATCGAAGGCCTGCAGGAAGAGGTTCATCAAGTAAGGCGACGCCTTCTCAACCTCGTCCAGCAACAGCACTGTGTAAGGATTTTCGCGCAGTTGTTCAGTTAGAATTCCGCCGCGCTCCGATCCAACAATGCCGCGCGGCATGCCAATCAGCTTCTCGATGCTGACAGTGCCGTCGCTATATTCAGACATGTCGATGCGCACCATTTTCTCTTCGTCGCCAAACATGAATTCGGCAACGGCTTTCGCCAGCTCAGTCTTACCCACGCCAGTAGGCCCGAGGAACAGCAGCACGCCGTCGGGCTTATAGTGCGACTCTTTCAGCGGGCCTTTATTCAGCCGCAATCGTTGTGCAACTGATTTGATGGCGGCCTTTTGGCCGATCACGCGCTGCGAGAGCATTACTTCCGTCATTGAAAAACGTTCGCTGGTGTCGCGAAAGATCATGTCGCGAGGAATACGCGACTCCTGCGAGATCACATCGATCACATGTTCCGGCTTAACGACCATAGTTTGCGGCTCATTGATTTCCACTTTGACCGCGGCGGTGTCGAGCCAGCCGATTGCTTTGTCCGGCAGGTGAAGATTGCGAATGTACTTAGGCGCCATTTCCAGGGCGATATTGATGGCCTCATCGGAAATCTTCACCGAATAGTTTCGCTCCAGCCGCGGACGCAGTCCGAGAAGAATCTCCCGCGTTTCGCTAATCGAAGGCTCCACTACCTTCACCAGGCGAAACCTTCGCGCCAGCGCCTCGTCTTCAGAGATGTACTCCTTGTACTCCGAGAGCGTGGTGGCGCCAATGATGCGCATATCGCCGCGAGCCAAGGCTGACTTGAACATATTAGCCGCGTCGGAAGATGTGCCCAACGCTGCGCCGGCGCCCATAATTGTATGCGCCTCATCGATGAACAAGATCAGATTGTCGCGTTCTTTGACCTCGTCGATGATGCCCTTGATTCTTTCTTCAAACATTCCGCGCAACATCGTACCCGCCACAATGCCGCCCATTTGCAGTTGCACCACATGTGCGCCGCGCAAACGCGCCGGCACTTTCTCGGGTTCCATCTCGATCAAACGCGCCAAACCTTCGACGACTGCTGTTTTACCGACGCCGGGTTCGCCGACAAGCATCGGCGAGTTTGCACGTTCGCGGTGGCAAAGAATCTCCACGATCTGCTGAATCTCTTTTTCGCGGCCAATCGTGGGCGCGATCTTATCCGCACGCGCCAGGCGATTTAAAGAAACGCCGAAGTGTTTGAGATAGGGGGGCAGCTCAAACTTCTTTCGATACTGTTCCTCTTCGCGCTCGCGTTTCTGCACCTGCGTCTCGACGTTTTCAACTACAGCGTCGGGACTGGCTCCCATGTTTTTCAAAACCTCAACGAAGAGACTGTCGTAGTTTGTAAGCGCGGAAAAAATATCGGTCGCTTCGATGGTCTTGCGACCCTGGGCGCGCGCGCGTTCCATCGCTCGCTTGAAGAGATCGGTAGTGTCGGGAGAAATACGGAAACCCTTGCCGACGTGCTGCTGGCGGCTGGTATCTAGTCTCCTATCAATGGCGATTTTGATGACAATCGGATCAAGCGAAAGCTCGCGCATGGCCGAGTTGAACATGTCCGGCTCCTCATGCATGAGGGCCTCCAGGATATGCTCAACTGACACGAAGTTCTGATCACGCTGGCGCGACTCGCTCAGCGCGTGATCGAGTATGCGTTGCCCACTCTCTCCAAATTTGTCTTTATAGGATCCTAAATCAACCATTGTCTTCAACCTGTTAACATCCTTTGCTACCGCCACGTGCACGATTTTATGACAGCCAACCCGCTGCTTTTAATTGTACCCGTTTCAAAAATCTAGCTAACCTCACGGGTTAGATGTCCTGAGCATATGCGCCGTTGCGTTTCGATGCAATAAGAATTCTCCTCATTTTGCCCCTGCAAATTTTCGGCCAACTCCAAGCGGGCGAAATGCCCCAGCCCCTGGCCGCCTGGTAATCGACGCCGTTTAATAGTCGTAATCCTCACCGGCCCCCGGCATCGCCGGCGCGCCTTTCTTTGGTTCCGGGGCATCGGTGACCGCGGCATCGGTTGTCAGTAACAGGCCCGCGATCGACGACGCATTTTGGAGTGCCGTACGCACGACTTTGGTAGGATCGAGTATGCCGGCGGCCGCCAGATCCTCGTATTCGCCGGTGGCCGCGTTGAATCCTTTAGTGCCTTTCAGTTCTTCAACTTTGCCCACGATTACCGCGCCGTCGAGTCCTGCATTTTCAGCTATTCGCCGTAGCGGTTCCTCCAGCGCGCGTCTTACTATTCTTATTCCCGTGACGACGTCCGGATCCTCATCTGAAAGTTTGTCCAGCACAAGCCCGGCGCGCAGCAGCGCCACCCCGCCACCTACGACGGTGCCTTCCTGAGCCGCTGCTTTCGTTGCGTTGAGGGCGTCTTCGACGCGCGTCTTGATCTCCTTCATCGCAGTTTCAGTCGCCGCGCCGACTTTCACAACCGCAACACCGCCGGCAAGTTTAGCGAGCCGCTCTTGCAACTTCTCGCGATCGTAATCCGAAGTCGAATCTTCGATCTGTTTCCTAATGGTGGCCACGCGTCCCTGAATGGCCCTGGGGTCGCCGCCGCCCTCGACGATAGTGGTGGTGTCTTTGTCGACTATTACGCGTTTTGCAGTCCCCAGATCCGACAGCTGAACATTTTCGAGTTTGACCCCCAACTCCTCGGTTATCACACGAGCGCCGCTTAGCACTGCCAGGTCCTCAAGAATAGCCTTACGACGATCCCCGAAAGCGGGCGCTTTAACAGCGCAAACTTTTATCGTGCCGCGCAACTTGTTGACCACCAGCGTGGCGAGCGCGTCGCCTTCGATGTCTTCAGCGACGATCAATAACGGACGGCCGCCTCCGGCTGCCTGTTCAAGAATCGGAAGCAGATCGCGCATCGAGGCGATCTTTTTCTCATGTAAAAGAATCAGGGGCTCCTCGAGCACACATTCCATCCGGTCCGGATTGGTGACGAAGTAAGGCGACAAATATCCACGGTCAAACTGCATCCCTTCCACGATGTCCAGCTCGGTTTGCAGTCCCTTTGCCTCTTCGACTGTGACCACGCCATCTTTACCAACCTGCTCCATGGCCTCGGAGATCAGCTTGCCGATTTCCCGATCGTTGTTTGCTGAGACGCTGGCAACATTCATCAGGTCTTCTTTGCTTTTCACTTTCCTGGAAATTCGCTGAAGTTCCCTCACCACTGCGTCCGTCGCGATTTGAATGCCGCGTTGTAGCGACATCGGATTAGCCCCGGCAGTTACATTCTTCACCCCCTGGCGAAAGATTGCCTGGGCCAACACCGTCGCCGTAGTAGTGCCGTCGCCCGCGGTGTCGTTAGTCTTCACGGCAACTTCGCGCACCATTTGCGCACCCATATTTTCGTACTTATCCGGCAGCTCGATTTCCTTCGCAACGGTCACGCCGTCTTTCGTTATGACCGGCGATCCATACTTCTTGCCAATGACGACGTTGCGCCCTTTCGGGCCGAGGGTTACGCGCACGGCGTTCGCAAGGGTGTTCACCCCTTGCAGCATTGCGCTCCGCGCTTCTTCGCGAAACTTCATCTCTTTTGCAGCCACTCTGATTCTCCTTCAACTATTATTCAAAAGCCTGATTTGCTTTTTCTGAATAACGTCCAACCTTAACACGAGCCGGGCGCAACAGCCGGTCACCGATTTTGTAACCGCGCGTATGTTGAGCAATAACCTTGCCCTCATCTTCCGGCGCCACTTCTATCGTCTCGACCGCTTCGTGCAACTGCGGATCAAAGATTTGACCTACAGCGTCGATTGGCTCGACACCCGCGCCGGCAAGTGCGTTCTCGAAACTCGAAGCCGTTCTCCGTATGCCTTCGGCAATAACTTCAGTCGAGCCGCTTGTCTCCGCGGCTTCCGTTGCCCGTTCAAGATTGTCGAGCACCGGCAACAAGCCGGCAATAAAATCGGCCTTTTCTCGTTGCGCGCGCTCGTCAGCTGCCCGGTTCAAACGCTGGCGGGTTTCGTCAGTCTCGCTTTGAAGTTGTTTCCGCAACTGCTCAAAACGCGCCTGCACTTCCTGGGTCTTTTGCTCCGCAGCTTTCGTGCGCATCTCAAGCTCTTCCACAAAACTGGGCTTTAGATTCGGAGGCTCGACGACACTGTCGCGATCAGCATCCTCGTCAGCATCCAATTGAATGCGTCGTCGATCCGTTACGCGGATTTCAGGGTTGTCATCCCGTCTGCCCCTCTGATCTCTGCCGAAGAAGTCTTTAGCCATCCTATACCTGCTTTCAAGAAACTATTTTTGCCGTCTTTGTAGAGACCTGACCTACGCGTGCGCCTTTAGGTCAAACGTGGCGGACAACGCAACGCCATTATGAAACCTTTATCTCAATTCGTTGAGCTTTTTGCTCAGAGCGTTTGGGAAGGTGGACTTGAAGAACACCGTCCTTGTAATCAGCTCTGATACCATTTTGATCCACGGAGGCCGGCACACTAAATGTTCTGAGGAAATTTCCCCTGGGGCATTCCCCCCGATGTTTTGTCGTATCCTGCCCGGCTCGCTTTCCTCTTATTGTAAGGCTGTTGTCGTCAACGCTGATATCAAGCGCAGCACGATCTATGCCGGGAAGGTCAACTGACACCGTGTACTCGCCATCGTTTTCGTAGACGTCAGCCGCAGGATACCAATCCGCTCCTTCAACTTCGTCGCTCTGCGCGACGTCTTGCACGCCGCACCGGTTGCCCGGGTGGCGAACCCGCTCTCCTGCGCTTCGCTGTGAAGCATCTTCGAATAGCCGGTTCATTCGATCTTGCAAAGACACTAAGTCGTGCAAGGGATTCCATTGTGCCATCGTTGTTTCCTCGTATTTTGTCGGCTCAATCGCGAGCCCATCGCTACCCGCCCGCTACCACAGGCGGTACTGACCTGTTTATTTACGCCGCGGCGGCCGCGGCCTCAACTTTGAGATCCATCGTCTCGCCATTCGCCGACGCTCTCACGATGTGACCCGGTAAAATCTCTCCACTTAAAAGTTTTATCGCCAGCGGATTCTGTACGAGCGTCTGGATCGCACGCTTGAGCGGGCGCGCGCCATAATTTGGATCATAACCTTCCCGTGCCAGCAGTTGCCGCGCGGAATCGTCCAGTACCAACTCAATGTTTCTTTCGGCGAGCGTGGTCCGCAAACGCTCAAGTTGTACGTCTATAATCTTTTCTATCTGCTCGCGTGAAAGCTGATGGAAGATAACAATATCGTCAATACGATTGAGAAACTCAGGTTTGAAGTTTGCCTGCAACTCTTGCAGCACAGTCTCGCGCACTTGCTTCTCATCGCCTTCGGCCTCCTGAATCTCACGCGAGCCAAGGTTCGAGGTCATGATCAAGACTGTATTCTTAAAATCGACCGTGCGGCCCTTCGCGTCGGTCAGCCGCCCGTCGTCGAGAATTTGCAGTAATACATTGAAAACGTCCGGGTGTGCCTTCTCGATCTCATCAAATAGCACGACCGCATAAGGCCGGCGGCGAATTGCCTCCGTCAGTTGCCCACCCTCTTCATAACCCACATAGCCGGGAGGCGCACCAATCATACGCGCCACCGCATGCTTCTCCATGTACTCCGACATGTCGAGCCGGATCATTGCGTGCTCGTCATCAAAAAGAAATTCCGCGAGGGCCCGCGCCGTTTCCGTTTTGCCCACGCCGGTGGGGCCGAGAAAAATAAAAGAACCTACCGGGCGATTTGGATCCTGAAGCCCTGCGCGCGCACGGCGAACGGCGTCAGAAACTGCCTTCAGCGCTTCCTCCTGGCCAATGACCCGCTTGCTGAGACGCTCTTCCATCGTCACCAGTTTCTGCATTTCGCCTTCCAGCATTTTGGAAACAGGGATGCCGGTCCACTTCGCGACCACCTCGGCGACGTCCTCTTCGTCAACCTCTTCCTTGAGCATCACGCCGTCTTTTTGAAACTCCGCAAGCTTCTCTTGCTCGGCCGTGAACTTTCGTTCCAACTCCGGGATCTGCCCATATTGCAGCTCAGAGGCGCGTGCCAAATCGCCGGCGTTCCGGACCTGATCGAGTTGCAGCTTGAGTTGTTCCAGCTCTGCCTTGGCGGCGCGCATCCGCTCAATGGCCTCTTTTTCCGACTGCCATTTGGCTTTCATGCCCGAGGATTTTTCGCGGAGATCCGCGATTCGTTGTTCAATTTCCCTCAGACGCGCCTTCGATCTTTCGTCTTCTTCGCGCTGTAACGCCTGCCGCTCGATCTCCAACTGAAGAATCTCGCGCTCAAGCTGGTCGATCTCCTGCGGCAGCGAGTCGATCTCGATTCTGAGTCGAGACGCCGCTTCATCAATCAAGTCGATTGCCTTGTCCGGAAGAAACCGATCAGTAATGTAACGATGGGAAAGAGTGGCGGCTGCGACAATCGCGGAATCCTTAATGCGCACGCCGTGGTGAACTTCATATTTCTCTTTCAGGCCCCGTAGAATTGCGATTGTGTCTTCGACAGACGGCTCGCCAACATAGATCTGCTGAAACCGGCGTTCGAGCGCCGCATCTTTTTCAATGTATTTCTTGTACTCGTTAAGCGTGGTGGCGCCAACGCAGCGAAGCTCACCACGAGCAAGCGCAGGCTTCAACATGTTTGAGGCATCGATTGCGCCTTCAGCAGCGCCGGCTCCAACCAGCGTATGCAGCTCGTCAATGAAAAGGATGATCTGACCCTGCGCGTTCTCAATCTCTTTTAGAACTGCTTTAAGTCTGTCTTCAAACTCGCCGCGGTATTTTGCGCCTGCCAACATCGATCCTAAATCAAGACCGACCAGCCGCTTGTTTCTCAAGGTCTCAGGAATGTCGCCGGAAATGATCCTCTGGGCCAACCCCTCAACAATTGCGGTTTTGCCAACGCCGGGTTCGCCAATCAAGACCGGATTGTTCTTAGTACGCCGCGAGAGCACCTGAATAGTCCTGCGTATTTCATCATCCCGGCCGATTACCGGATCCAGCTTGCCCTTGCGAGCAAGCTCCGTCAGATCGCGAGCATACTTTGAAAGCGCCTGATAGTTTTGTTCTGCATTCTGATCCGTGATGCGAGAACCGCCACGCATCTGCTCAATTACCTTGAGCAGATCATCGCGCTTGACGCCGTGCTGCCGCAGAATCTTGCCGGCCTCGCCTTCCTTTTCGTCGACAATCGCCAGCAGCAGATGCTCGGTCGAGTTGAACTCGTCCTGCATTCGATCTGCCTGCTTTTGAGTGGCAGTAAAGACCTGGCTAAGTCGCGGACTAAAATACTGCTGCCCACCCTCGACGCGAGGGAACCGAGCTATTGCAGCTTGCACATCATTGAGCACAACCGGAACAT
>DASXQM010000110.1:0-8965 GCA_036507195.1 Pyrinomonadaceae bacterium
ACATTGGCAGCCGGCGGCCTACACGATGTCATTCAGTCTGTTAATAAATACAAACCAAATCCGTCGTTTACGCCGAAATGGTCGGACAAGCCTTTGCTGAAATCCTGGCAGAAGAGCAAGCCAACACTAGGCTGGCCGCGAACTACGGATTCGCTTTGTCCAAACTGTGTAATCGAGGCCAGGGAATCGATCATCAGCGGCAAGCAGGACGTGAGTGTTCTGATCAATGAAAAAGTGGGGGAAATCAAAGCTCAGATCATCGAACGCGATGGCGAGGTTTGGATGGTCAAAGATTGTCCTATTCACGGGCACTTTGAAGACATGATGGCCATCGACGTTAAATTCCTCACGCACATCGAAAAGATGTTCCCAGGCCGGGACATCGATGCGCATGCGGACGAAAAACTTCATAACCACGGTACCAGCACTATCAAGTATGGACGCGGCGCTGTCCTGACGGTTGACCTTACTAATCGCTGCAACATGATGTGCGATCCCTGCTTCATGGACGCCAACCAGGTTGGCTTTGTTCATGAGCTAAGCATGGACGAGATCCGCGAGATTCTTGATAACGCGATTTCGATTAAGCCACGTCGCCAGATGTCAGTTCAGTTCTCCGGAGGCGAGCCATCAATTTCTCCGCACTTTATCGAATCGATTAAGTATGCGCGCAAGGTTGGTTATAACAGCGTCCAGGCGGCGACCAACGGAATCGAGTTCGCCAAGAGCAAGGATTTTTGTCGTCAAGCCGCCGAGGCAGGTTTGCGTTATGTTTACCTGCAGTTTGACGGCGTAGGCAACGATGCCAATAGCCATCGCCAGGTCGGAAATCTGTTTGATGTGAAGATGCGGGCAATCAACAACCTGCATGAAGCGGGCGTAGAGATTGTTTTGGTAACAACGCTGGTGAACGGCATCAACAACGATCAGGTAGGATCGATTATTAGATTCGCTCTGGACAATCCGAGGAAGATTGCCTTTCTTTCTTTTCAGCCGGTTTCCTTTACGGGACGAGACGAAGAGATCACTCCACAGCGCCGGCTGCAACAGCGCTATACGCTTTCACACCTTGCGCATGATGTTAAGAATCAGGTTGGTATAACGGAGCCGACGCGTGACTGGTTTCCGTTATCGCTGATGGGTGCCTTTGCGGATTTCGCGGATCTTGTCCACGGACCGCAGGCTGAATGGGGCCAGGTATCATGTGGCTGCCATCCGAATTGCGGAGTGGGCACGGCCGTGATGGTGGACAAAGAAACCCGCGAGATGCGTCCAGTGCCGGAGTTTCTAAATATTCCCGGTCTGGTGAAGGACATGCAGAAGATTACTGACGCAGCGCGCGGCAAGTGGATGTCGAATTTGATGATGGGATTGGCTCTTCTCAAACATTACAACCCATACAAATCGCCCTCGCAGTTCACGCTTTACGAGCTCTTCAAGAAGTTTGACAAATCGTTTGGCCTGACCGGCAAAGACTACGGCAAGGTCAGCGGCGATCGTTCGCAGGACGATATCGAGAAGCGTCGCGCCGACCGCTGGAACTTCCTTTTCATTGCTGGAATGTGGTTCCAGGACCTTTTCAATTACGACTTCCGCCGCACCGAGATGTGCATCATTCCCTACGGTACTCAGGAGGGCGAGATTTCCTTCTGTGCTTATAACACCGGCATAGGGTGGAGAAACATCATTGAGAACATGCACCAGAATGCGACGGTAGCGAAGTGGTATGAGGAAAACGGCCGTCACGAGATTTTCGCTCGTGGTAAGGAAGTCGAACTAAACGACAAGACACACAATCTAGTGTTGAATCCGATCGACCTTACGCGGCCGAACAAGCCTCAAATGGAAGGGCCGAAGACCGCTCATGAAGAAGCAGTTATGATGCGCAAGCTTTACCAGGAGATTGTGCTCAAGAAGCAGCTCGATACAAAGGAAGCGGACAAGCCGGTTCAGATTCAAAGTCTCAGCCGCAAGAAGCAGGAGACTGCGGAACCTGCTCTGGTTTAGGTAGTGCGTTCCAGTTCAGAAGAGAACCCCGCGACCGGTTAATGTTCGCGGGGTTCACTGCGTAAGGACCGAAGGCACCACTTTTCTACGCGACGTATGACTACCCAGAAGCCGGGCGTGCCTACTTGACCACGGGCATTGGCGGCGTGTTAAATAGCTGGGTTACAAAAGATGAGATCAAAACTTTAAGGAAGACAGAAAGCGAATGGCTATAGTTACTATTAATCAGGGTGAATCGATCGAAAGTGCCTTGCGTCGTTTCAAACGCAAAGTGATGACCGAAGAGATCATCAAGGATGCAAAAAAGCACGCATTCTTTATCCCTCCCGGCCAGAAGGCAAAACTCAAGTCCGCTCTGGCGCGCAAGCGAAACAAAAAGAAAGGCCGCATGCGCACTACCCCCCGAGACTAATCGGACTAGTAGAGCCAACCCTTTGGCATCCTGCTCTCCAGAATGCGCTCTCTCTCCAGTCGCGTTAGAGGTCCATAGATCGATGTTTCCGCTCCCAGTTGGAGACTCTGGGATTGGTGAGTGCGAATGGTAGCGGTTGATGCCCAGGATAGGTCGGTTTTGTTATGACGAGAATTCTGCTCACAAACGACGACGGAATCCACTCAAATGGCCTAATCAAACTTGAAGAAGCGCTAAGAGAAGTCGGCGATGTCTATGTTGTAGCTCCAGCTTCCGAAATGAGCGGCGCTTCTCACAGTCTCACACTTGCTCGTCCATTGCGCATTCGTCAGATTGACGAGCGGCATTGGACAGTTGACGGCACGCCTACTGACTGCATCACTCTTGCCCTTAATAAAATTCTTCCCCCTGAGGATCTACCGGATATTTGTGCCTCGGGAATCAATCATGGTGGGAATCTCGGCGACGACGCGACCTACTCCGGCACAGTTGCCGGAGCCCTTGAAGCCACGATTCTCGGGGTTCCAGGCTTGGCATTTAGTCTGGTTGCTCGAGAGCATTTTGATTTTCGAGAGGCTGCTCAGTTTGCAGTCCTAGCGGTGCGGAAGGTTTTGGCGGAAGGACTTCCCGAGGGCACCTTACTCAACATCAACATTCCAGCTAAAGAGATTAAAGGCGTTCGCGTTACGCGACAGGGAATCAAAAACGCTCGGCCGGTTATCAGCGAACACATTGATCCGCGCGGCAAGCCGTATTTCTGGATCGGAGAAGAGTATTTCAGCAATAACTCAACCGACGGAACGGATTACAATGCCATTGAGTTGGGTTATATCTCAGTGACGCCCCTGAAAAGCGACATGACGGACCATCGAGCGCTCACTGCAATTGAGACCTGGAACTATTTAAAGGACCCGGAGTTGCTACAGAAGATGTAAGCTACTTTACTGGCGCCCTTTTCCTCGAGTCGTGTTGAAGTTTTGTGCAAACCACCAGCCAACAGCCCGCAAATAGAAGTCAGGACTATTCCATTCCACGCGAGCGAATGGTCGAGAGGCTTCGCGACCATTATCAAATCTGCGATGCTAGGGTCCTTGAGGCGATGCGATCCGTTCCGCGTCACGCCTTTGTTCCGGAGGCATTGCAGGGCCGCGCTTATGGAGATCACGCCCTGCCAATCAGCGGTAGTCAAACAATATCGCAGCCCTATATTGTGGCTCGCATGACGGAGTTGCTTGAGGTCAATTCCGAGAGCCGAGTGCTTGAGATAGGCGCTGGTTCCGGATATCAGACGGCCATTCTCGCGAAAGTTGCAGCTCAGGTCTATTCAATCGAACGGATCGCAAGCCTCGCGCGCGAAGCTCAGAGCCGCATCAGGCAACTGAACATCTATAACGCGACTGTGAAATGTTTTGACGGCACGCTGGGCTGGGCCGCTAATGCTCCTTACGATGCAGTACTAGTTGCAGCGGGTGGTCCGACGATTCCGGAACCACTCGTGGCCCAGCTGAAAATTGGTGGCCGCCTGGTTGTTCCGGTAGGGGATTCGCGTGAGTCGCAACGCCTGGTTCGGATCATCAAGGCTGCAACAGGGTATAAGCAGGAAGATCACGGTGCCTGTGCTTTTGTTCCGTTGATTGGACAACATGGCTGGTCTACATGAAAGTTTCGTGTTTCGAGTTTGGTGTTTCCTAGCTGCGAGCTTTTTCTTTGAGGTTTTTGAGCAAAGCCGTGTCTTGCATCTTCTTGATTACTTGACGCCATCCTGAATCAAAGACCCCAAAACTTAAAACTTGAAGCTTAGTAAGTAATGATCGCACGAATAATCGAAATCCTATCGGGCTTTATAGTCGCCACCATTTCTCTGTTGGGCTACTCCGGAATTGTCTTGTTGATGGCAATTGAATCGGCGTGCATACCCCTGCCTTCCGAGATCATCATGCCATTCTCTGGCTATCTGGTGTCCACGGGTCAAATGAACCTCTGGGCAGTCGGGGTCGCCGGCGCCGTCGGCTGCGTGCTTGGCTCACTCGTCGCCTACTGGGTGGGCATGTATGGTGGCCGCCCTCTGATCGAAAAATACGGTCGATACGTTTTGGTTTCGCGTCACGATCTCGACATGGCGGACCGTTGGTTTTCAAAGCATGGCGAGATTATTGTTTTCGTCAGTCGTCTACTCCCCGCCATACGCACGTTCATCGCGTTTCCAGCTGGTGTGGCAAGGATGAACCTAAAGCGCTTCATCATCTATACGTTTGCCGGATCATTGCCCTGGTGTATCGCGCTCGCTTATGTTGGCCAGAAACTCGGTGAAAAGTGGAACAAGGACGACACGCTCAAGACCTGGTTCCATCGTTTCGATTTTCTAATTGGGATTGCTGCAGTGCTGCTGGCTGCCTGGTGGATCTGGCGTCACATAGGACACCTGCGAAGACAAAAAGCTGACGCTTAGATTCGCTTTGGAAAAGTGCAATTCGAGATTGCAATCCCTTTGGTTTGAATCAAAACATCGTGCTAACCTCGACGTTTTGAGCCAGCTTGCCGAGAGCGAAAGTGGTTGCCGAGTTGCTCCCGTCAGACCAAAAGGACCGCGCTGATCTTTTTTCCGGGGGACTTCGGCCTGAAAGAAGTCTTGGACACTGTAACTCTGAAACAGGAAAACCTAAGCATGCAGCACATGGAGCGGGAACCAGACTCGATGGGACTGGTCGCTCGTTTTCTTGGTCGGTTAGTTTTCTATTGTCTTCTGTTCACCATCGCCCTAACTGCCATTCCCTACGGAACGGTCCAGCCGTGGTGGATAGCAGTCTTCGAGTGTATGGTCTTTTTGATCGCAGTAATCGGCGTCATTGAAACGTCTATTGGCAGACCCTGGTCGAGGAGCAGTCTGTCTTTTTTTGCGCCCCTTCTTCTCCTCACTCTGTTTATCGCGTTTCAGTCACTGCCACTGTTCTCAGGTATTGGGCCACTCGGCCTGGGATCATCTCTCAGCGCGGATCCTTTCGGCACGCGCCTGGTCGCGATCCGGCTCTTCGCTCTAATTGTGGCAGCTCTACTACTTCTTCGTTACACCTCGAACAAAGCCCGTTTGCGTAAACTGATCTACGTCATCATCGCCGTCGGCGTAGCGAGCGCACTCTTCGGCATAATGCGCAAGAATTTGCAACAAGGCTCCGCTTTCTTTCTTCCCGGACTGACAATCGTGGATCGCAGCTTCGGGCAATTTGTTAACCGGAACCACTTCGCGTTCTTAATGGAGATGTGTCTCGGGTTATCTCTGGGGTTGATTATTGGAGAAACAGGTCGGCACCGGCGCATACTGATCTTGGCAGCGGTGAGCGCTCTCCTATGGGTGGCGCTAATCTATTCTAATTCTCGCGGCGGTATTCTTGCCTCACTCTGCCAACTGCTTTTTCTGGGGGTTATGCTTGATCCCCTCAGTCACTTAACAAAAACCCGAGTGGGCACCCGTTGGCGGCGTTTTCAGAGCCTGGCCGGCGGGCTGGCCGTGCGGGCATTTCTGGGCATCTGTTTGATTGTCTTATTTGCCTACGGTGTAGGTTGGGTAGGCGGTGAACCGGTAGTTTTTAACTTTCAACAAGCCGCCACCGACTTCAGCCAGCAGGAGATGCAGGACAACGCCAACACCAGCAGGAAGGAGATCTGGTCGGCTACCTGGCAACTGATCAAGGCGCATCCCGTTGCGGGCATAGGTTTTGGCGCCTACTGGGTTGGAATCACGAGGTATCACAACGCATCCGGGGCGATGACTCCACAGCAAGCCCACAATGATTACTTGGAATTGATGGCCAGCGGCGGAATTATCGCTTGCGCTCTAGTGCTCTGGTTTGCTCTTATGTTTCTAAAAAGGGCACGCCAGCGTCTGCATTCCCCGGATCCTTATTACCGGGCAGCCTGTTTGGGTGCGCTTACTGGACTATTTGGCGTAGCCGTTCATAGCTTCGTTGATTTTGGAATTCACATTACCATTAACGCTTTAGTCTATTTTGCGTTGATCATAATTGCCGTACAGGGCGAGCTGACTTCAGAACCCAACCCTGGAATCGGCCCGCCAGCTGGGATTGCCCTGGTTGAACCCTGACACTACTTGTCACTATGTGATTGACGGCCGTAGGTACTGCGGGTATACTCCGTCCCCTATTCCTCAGGCTGTGTGCGGGTGGCGGAGTGGAGCAAGGAAGATTTCTTCATTGATTCGGAGGTAAACGTATGAACTTCAGAAACCAAAAGATGCTTACGGCAGCCGCCCTGTTCGTTATTTTTGCCGTTACGCAGGTCTACATAGGGGTCAGCTTCGCCGAGCCAAACGGTGGCGGTTCTCCGGCAGCCCAACCTCAACAACTAATGGGAATCCTGACGACGCGGGACAACCAACCGGTCCTGGTGAACGGCGTTAGCACGGTCAGCGGGGCGACTATTCCGTCGGGAGCCACTATTGAAACTCCTGACAAAGTTGGAGCCACGATCAACGTGGGCGCTCTTGGGAGTATATGCATTGCGCCTAACACGAAGGTTGTGGTCGTGTTCGATCAAAGCGGCAACAAAGGCAACATCAACGCAAACCTGACCGCGGGCTGCGTGATCCTGACAACCGCGAAGGACGTTATGGGTCAGATTCGGACAGCTCAAGCCGTGACGCAGATAAGCGGGGGGACGATCGATGTTTGCCAGCCGACAAGCGAGCCATCGATAGTTAACAAGGGTGCGGCCTCCAGTGCAGGTGCGGGAGCATCTGGCTTAGGCTGTAATCCCCCGGCTGGCGCAGCAGCAGTGCCGAACGGCTGGACACTTGGCCAGAAGGCTACGGCGGCGATCGTCGCGGGCACTGGCGGGGCTAGTCTTTGCATCATCTTTTGCAATCCGAGTCCCTCTACTCCGTAATTCCAGCCAAATAAGTAAGTTATGGGAAGGCGAGCTCTTTTAAAAGAAAAGCTCGCCTTTTCATCTTTTGAAAGGGTTTAGAATCGGCAGTCGCTTTTTCTTTCATACCGTCAAAAAAACCACGATGGATCATAGGAAGATCATCAACGACCCAGCTCGTCTCATGAAGCACATTCTGGTGGCCGGTGGCCTGGTGGTCGTCCTGCTGTTGCTGACATGGCATACAGCACGCGCGGGATTTTCCAGCCTGCTCACCGCTTATGCCGCCCAGAGTAAAGACATTGATGCAGCTAACCTCGCCGTTCGGATAAACTCCAGTGATCCCGAGGCCCTCTACGTAAGGGGAACTGTCCTTGAAGCTCGTAACGACATGCGCGGAGCTGCTGCCGCGTATAACGAGGCAGTCCTGGTTCGTCCTGATGACTGCGTTTTGTGGTTGGGTTTAGCTCGCACGCGAGAGCTAAGCGGAGAAACCGATGACGCTGTAGCTGCCGCAAGACAGTCAGTACCTCTCGCACCGTATTACGCCCAACCACATTGGCAACTGGGAAACATTCTCTTGAGGGCAGGGCAAAGAGACGAAGCGTTCAAAGAACTTCGGTTCGCAGCCGCTAGCAATCCCACCCTTATACCCACAGTAATCGATTTGGCCTGGCGTATATCAGGCGGCAACGTTCAGTTCCTTAACCAGGCAATTCAGCCAAACACTCCGGAAGCTTATGAAACGCTCGGCCGGTTCCTGAGGCATCAGGGAGATCTAAATGCCGCCCTCACAATTTATGCTGCTGCGGGTGGTAAGGCCTCAGAAAAGGAGCGTCGCGCTAACTTGGCCGCCTTGATTGCGGCTAAGCGATTCCAGGAAGCTTTTAGTTTGTCGGTCGAGGGCCATCCCGAAAGTAAGGCCGGCGTCATGATCGACCCCGGGTATGAGGAAGAGAGGGATCTTCACGAGCCGGGATTTGGCTGGCGCACAAGCGACAAGGCTCAGGGATTTCGTTTATCGCTGGACAGTGCCAATCCCAGGCAGGGGCGCTCAAGTCTAAAAGTAGACTTTGATGGTGAATCCGACCCGGCCTCACCAGTAATATCACAACTGGTTCTGGTTGAGCCGCACATTCAATATCGGCTGAGCTTTTCGGCACGTACGGAGGGCATCATCAGCGGCGGGTTACCAAGATTAGTGGTTGTTGATGCCGGCAGCAACAGCGTGTTGGGGCAGTCCGAGGAATTACCCCAGGCCACTGGCGGTTGGCGCGACTACACGATTGAATTCAATTCCGGCGAGTCAGCCACCGCAATTCAAATCAACCTACAACGTCAAATCTGTCCCCAGCCTCCTTGTCCCATCTTCGGCCGACTCTGGTTAGATAACCTGTGGTTGCAGAAGTTGTGAGTGTTGGCCAATCAGACTCGAGGGGGGCTGAACACACACGGCTCTTCACAGACCATTCTCTTCAGCCGGGCTTTGGAATCGCTACGGTTCACGACCAACGATCTTAATTGATTGGGAGTTTACCTGAAGGCGTAGTTGGCGCGGGCACAACTACCGGCGTGTCATCGTCAATTGGCTCTTCACCATCATCTTCGGGTATAGGTTTTTTCTTTGACGCAAGGCGGGTTTTCAGTTCCCTGTATGCTTCTCTGACT
>DASXQM010000111.1:0-28014 GCA_036507195.1 Pyrinomonadaceae bacterium
CGACTGGGCAAAGATAGTCTTGTTGCCCGGTGCGGCGAGCTCCGGTTTGATGATGTTATCGAAGTGCTTTACACCAGTTTCATCCGTCCAAAAGCTCCGCGTCGGACCACGTGAACTATACGTGGCGATGGAATCGTCGGCGCGGTTATCCGTGCCCTTGCTATCTACGGCGCCAACCGTGATCACCGACGGTTCATTGCCCGGTGAATGGATGTGTCCATAAAGCTTTTCGCCAAGGTTGTTCTTGCCATTATTCCCGGCTGCAGCAACAACAACTATTCCGGCATCGACAAGGTGTCGCGAAGCCACGCAGATGGGGTCGGTCTGATAAGAGTTGACGGCCGGCATGCCCAGGCTCATGTTGACGACGCGAATGTTATGGACCAAGCGATTAGCCATGATCCAATCGAGTCCGGCGAGTACTGACGAAACATTGCCGATACCCTGAGAATTGAGAACGCGGAGATTGATGAGTTTCGCCTTTGGTGCAATTCCGATGTACTTGCCCTGGGAGACAACGCCATTTCCACCTGCGGCTGCTGCCACATGTGTGCCGTGGCCGTATTGATCATCAGTGCGGCCTTCACCAGTGAAGTCTTTACTAACAACAACGCGCGATTGGCTTTGAGTGCCGCCAAGAGCACTGCCAAAAGTGTCATGAGCGGCGAAAATCCCGGAGTCCAAAACCGCAATGGCAATGCCGGATCCATCCAATGCACTACCAGCAGGGCCCATGGATCTAACATTGTCGGCACCGGTTGTCCGGGCGATGTGTCCCCCCATTGACCTGACATCGCTGTCGACCGAAGCAAATTCCACCTCGGGGAAGGACGCCAGGGAGTCAACCACGCTGGCCGGCAGTTCGACCGCCATGGCGTTAAAGCTGTTAAAGGTCCGCTTGACCTTTACTCCATTCCCATTCAGCAGAGCCTTGAGTGGTCCGCTCATTTGATCGTTGAGCTGGACAATCACCTTGACGGTGTCTCTGCCGCCGTTCCTGCGCATCTTCTCGCGCAAGTCTGACGCGACTTTGTCCTTCTTGTGTCCATTTAGCGATCCGTCATGGTCTCCACGAGGAGCAGCCTTGGCCCTGTCGATCAGAATGATGCCCGCGCACAACGAGAACATCACTGACAGACATGTTAGCCAGGTAATTACAATAGAGCGTTTACTTCTTTTCATCGATCCTTCTCCTCGGGTCCAGTACTAAGACATGGGCCACCCGGTAAAACATGAGTGGGCGGTTCCCTCTTGGCATTACCTGTGCCAAGCTCCCTGGTGGCCCCGCAACCGCCTGTTACCAGCGGATTTAGCTAGATTTATTAGGGGTGTCGAGTCAGACGATTGACCGGTTCAAGTCAGATTGGTGTCGCCTGTTGTCAATCTGATAGCATGCCGCAGTGACAGATGGTTCAATCGCTTGTTCCTGAAGAGATCGAGGTTCACCGGGATCGAACGTGGTGCCGCGAACCAGAAATGCGCATCGAAGAGGCGCTGGCTGCGGAAAGATTCATTGACCGTGTAGGTTTCTGTGCTGCACTGACAGATTCGCGCCGCCCGGGACCATCTTTGTACATCGCCGTCTGCGGGCGCAGGGATGCGCATACGCCTCGGAACGTGCAGAAAGATCCGGAAACCAGCCTGGCATGGACGATAAAAGATGAGGTCGTGCGTCGTGGTCGTCTTTACTACGGTAAATTACGAGGAAGCCGTTCAGTCTTTATCGCCCGCAGATTGGTGCCCTATTTCAACGCTGTATCGGGTCTTACGCGTAAGCAGGAGCAATCTGTGCTGTCACAGCCGGCCCAGGACTACTCAAAGTTCTGCGTAAAGAATGGGAAATGGCCACCCGAGATCTTCGCAGCGCTAGTGGGGTTAACGAACGAAGCGCCTTTACTAAAGCGATCGACGAGCTCCAAAGGGTATTCAAAGTGATTCCCGGCGAAATCGTTTACGAGCCAAAATTCACTTACATTTGGACGTTGACGGAAAGCAGGTTCCAGGATGAGTTGGCGACGGTAGTAAGCAGGGAAGAAGCGCTGAAAGAGATTGCACGAGCCTACCTTGCGGGAGCTGGAATGACGTTGCGAGGCGAACTTGCGCGAGTTACGGGCTTATCAAACCCGGATGCTGGTATTGGGAATTGGGCGCTTGTCGATGAAGGTTTTGCAATACGAGTAGCGCCAGGTGTCTACCGTTTGAAATAGTTCGCCCGCGGCGGTAGCGTGCTAGGGTTCAAAACTGTCGAGCGCCTCATCCGCGTTTTGCTGGAGCTTCCCAGATCCCTTAGACACGGGCTGAGGTTGTCCCACCTCGCGTAACGCCTCCCGCTCGAGACTAGCCATCTCAAGGGCCAGCGGAAAGTGTTCCTGGGAAGCCGCCAAACGTCGGAGCATTAAATCGGTTTCTTTCTGGCTCAATCTGCGATTCGCTGCCGCTTCGATTGTTTGCAGGCGGGCCCTGGCTTCGGACAAGCGGCCACTCGCTTCCTGGCGAAGTTCCTCCGAACGCTGCCGGTCCGCAATTAGATCACTAAGGAGCGAGCTGGTATCGACACCCGCTATATTACGGGTGCGATTGACCTGCCGCTCAATTCTCAGCGTTTCTCCACGCGCCCTGGCAATAATCCTGGTTGCAATCAGGCGCGTCGCCAGCGTTTCGCAATAGGCGTCTGCCAACAGAGGGTTTTTTTGTTTGAGCTCACCCCAGGTCTTTCGTTCCTCGGAAGACAGTTCCGAAGTGAACCAGGGCACCTCGGCGGCGGTTATCCCGTCGGCGGCAAGCCGATCGCGCAACCTGCCATGCCACCGCCTGCGATACAGCAAAAGAAAAATAAGAACCAGCAGGCCGACAACTAATCCCAGCCCCATCGAAACAAAGGAAAGCAGAAGATAGATCGCTGCAGACTCAGTGGTACCAGTCGCAAGAAATAACACCAGGAAGACGATGGGAAGAGGAAGCGTAACCAGGACCAACGCCAGCCATGGAGTCCAGTTTAACAACTGTGCGATTCTTTCATCGCCCGCGTTTAGTTTTCCTGGTGTCTTTTCGAGCATGCTGTACTTAGCCGCCTGTCGGTTCGAAAATCGACATTGATCTTAGCTGGTAAGCCGCATGTTCACCAGTTCACCGGGCAGGCGGTGTGCACCCGAAGCGGATGCCGGTAAGCGCTCTAGTGCAGATACTTGTATAATGCGTTTAAGCCGTTTAAGACGAATAGGAGCAGATATGAGGCGAGTTCAAACACGCAGAGGAGTTGCCGGCATGTTCGTGGTGGTCCTGACGCTGGTTTTTGCCCAGAGTAGAGAAGCTGCGTTGGCACAATCGCCGGGTCAAACTACCACTCTTGCTTCGTCGGGAAGGCCTGCGAGGCCAGTGGTTATTCCTCTGACGATTCGCGTGAAGGGCGAGGTAGCGCCGAGCGAATTGGAACTGCAGACTGTGGACCTGACTGTCAACGAAGACGGCGAACCGCAAACAATTCTATCCGTCCGAGCGATGGGTACAAACTCCCCGATAAATTTGATCGTGCTAATCCAGGATGATGTAGTCTCATCCATTGGACTCGAGATGAAATCTTTGGCGGAGTTCATACGCCGTCTGCCGCGCGGCTCGCGTGTTTCGGTTGGGTCTTTGCGTGCTGGCAGTTTGCAATTGCGTCAAAAGTTCACCGCTGATTTGGAAAAAGCTGCCAAGTCTCTTAGGGGACCTATTGGGATTGCGAGCGTTGCCCCTTACAATCCTTATATCGAAGTGATCGAAGCGCTTAAGCGATTCGATGCGCAACCTGCCGGACGGCGGGCTGTCTTACTGGTGTCTGACGGGCTGGATACTTCGCATGGCATTGACTCAAGTGGGCCGACACAGAGTTTGGATCTACAGCGCGCCATCAATGAGGCTCAGCGAAGGGGCGTTGCGATCTACTCGTTTTATGCGCCCACTGTTACGACCGCCACTGATGGAAACTTGGTACCGAATGCTCAGAGTTCGCTACAAAGGATATCTGACGAAACTGGAGGTCGAGCGTTCTTTCAGGGTTTCGGCGCGCCCGTCAGTTTCGATCCATTCATCAAGGAATTAAACTCAGCGCTGGACAGGCAAATAGCGCTTACATACCTTTCCACTCATCTTAAAAAGGGGTTTCACCGGGTAAAGATTAGTTCCTCCACCTCCGGAGTCGAGATCAGTTATCCGGCTGGCTACAAACGCTGAAAATGCCAAGAATTGGGTTGTTCTCTTCGGCAGATTTACTGAACTGTCGCGGGTAGGAGGGAGCCGCGCCGGTCGGTGGCTGTGGCCCAACCGTCCGCAAGTCTACCGATCATTCCGTGAAAATGGATTGCGTCCCCTGAAAGAACGACGACCACATCCCCAGCATGATACTGAGGGTTGTTGAGCTGAAATCGAACGACCGTGGCCTGCCCGTTCTCCTGCTCGACGGTTTCGTAAGTGAACTGGTCAGCATCGACGCAGTAAGTTTGGGAGTTGTTTGCTGTTCTTTGCTCGTCTGGCACGCAGTCTCCTTTGGAATTTGCTAACTGGAAGAGTGGGGTTAGTGGACCCTATCCAGTGTTGCTGAGTGATCCGGCTATCATTATTTCCTAAAGGGAAGCATTCGGCAAATGCGCGGCCTTATTCGAGACGTGGCTTCACGGAATAACTGGTCACTTAACCTGAGGGATCGAGTCACAGGTTGAAAGGATCTTTAATGACGGCGTGATTACGCAAACCTTCGAGGATCAGGGAGCACCAATGAATCTTGACTACTTTATTGACCGCCTGGCTAAAAATCGAGGCGTCTTTGAAAGTCTGGTAAGAGGCGTCAGCCTCGAGCACGCCAGGTGGAAGCCTTCTCCGGACAAGTGGTCAATGCTGGAGGTAATCAATCACCTTTATGATGAAGAGAGAGAAGATTTTCGTCAACGAATCGAACTAGTGCTCGCCGATCCCAAACAACGCTGGCCACCTATCGATCCGCAGAATTGGGTGACCATGCGCGCTTACAATGAAAGAGATCTCGATACTTCGTTTAACAATTTCCTTGCAGAGCGTGAAAAATCGCTGGCATGGCTAAGGCAGTTGTCGTCGCCGAATTGGCAGAACAGCAACGAGGGTCCGAACGGCACACTCACCGCGGGTGACCTTCTTGCATCCTGGCTGGCCCATGACTTCCTTCACATCAGGCAATTAGCGCGACTTCATTGGCAGTATGTGGGAGCTTTGGCGGAACCTTTTCAAACCGCATATGGCGGTCCTTGGAAGGAATCCTAAGGATTGATTAAAAGAAGCTGCATGCTTTTTTTCGGCGACAGCAGGATCGCGTCCTCACCCGCATCGAAAATCTACAATCGCGAAGGCAACAGCGCCCCTTATCGGTTGGAGTTTCGCAGGTACTCCACGTTTGTTAGAATTAGCAACCCCATTATCCACAATCTAGTACGCTTTCGCGGAGGTAACGAAATGATAGCAGCCAGTAAACTGTGGACACTTGCCAGAATCTCTCTTCTTGCTGTGAGCCTGTTCTTATTCTCTGGTTGCTCCGCGGTGCATCAGGCGGATTCCGACCTACACATGGACCATTCCGGTTCTGGTACGTCGTCTGAAGCAAGCCCGGATAGCGACACAAATCAGGATTGGGCTAAGCAACGGTTGGCGAAATCCACGCGACACCAGGAATGGGTGAAGATCAAATACAAACCCGCCAGCGGAAAAGCCGAACGTGAAGTGTCCGCGTTTGTGGTCTACCCCGAAGTGAAGACTAAGGCGATGGCCGTGGTCGTGATTCACGAAATATTTGGCATGAGCGATTGGGTGCAAAGCTTGACCGATCAGTTAGCCGAGGCCGGTTACGTGGCTATAGCGCCTGATTTGCTTTCGGGCATGGGTCCGAACGGCGGCGGCACCAGTGACGTCGCCACTGGCGGAAGCACCGCCATCGGCGCTGCCATACGTGATTTGCCGCCGGATCAGATCACGGCCGATTTGAATGCTGTGGCCGATTACGTTTCGAAGTTGCCGGCGTCGAACGGAACAGTCGCGACAGCAGGTTTCTGCTGGGGAGGCGGCCAAACTTTTAGTTATGCGACCAATAATCAAAAGTTGAAGGCCGCGTTTGTCTTCTACGGCAACCCTCCGCTGACAGGTCAACCGCCCGCGCTACCGGTCGATAAGAACGCGCTCGCGAGAATTGCGGCACCTGTCTATGGTTTTTATGCCGCAAATGACGCGCGCATCAACGCGACGGTACCTGCAACTGTTGAGGCGATGAAGGAATTGAAAAAAAGCTATGACCCGGTAACTTACGAAGGCGCCGGCCATGGCTTCATGCGAGCGGGCGATGCGCCGGAACCAGTGGCTCCGGTTGCGAAAGGGAATGCCGATGCTGACAAGCTCGCAATGGATATTTACCAAAAGGCCCTGACTTCTTACAAAGCCAATAAGAAAGCGCGCGATGAAGCATGGATCAGGTGGAGGGCGATACTCGCGAAGATTTAATTGAGGAACCTGAACACAGAAGGGAACAGGTCACAAGCAAGTTTGTAGGCGGAACGCAGGGATTTAACCGCTCATGTCCTGGCAGGCATTGCTAGGAACCTGGAAATCCGGGCGATTGTTTCGTCTGGTTTTTCTTCCTGGGGGACGTGGCCACACCGCTCGATTACTTCCAATGTCGAATTGGGAATCGCCTGGTGTAATAGCTCTCCGACTTTCAGTGGAGTGATTCCATCCTCTCGTCCCCACAGAAGGAAAGTTGGAACTGTTATGGTTTTGACTTTGGCTAGTAGCTCGTCAATATTCGGCGGGATACATTGCCTGGCAGTTTGCAATAGTGCGTGTCGTCCTCCGGGACTTGCCATCGGGCTGGCATAGGCCTCGACTTGTTCGTTGGTTATCTTCTTCTTATCGAAATAGCACATTCCCAAAACTATCTTCGCTGCCAGCTTGACTGGTGATAAGTAAACAATTGGCGCGCCCAGAAGGGATCTAACGAGTTTGAGATGGGCAGGCATGTATCTCTTATCTCCGGCGCTGTCAATCAAGACCAATCTTGAAAGTCGCGTAGGCTCTAGTTCGCCCAGTCTGATGGCGAGGAGCAGGGCAACTCCGCCCCCAAGGGAATTACCAACCAACGTCAGGTTCGTCAGATTTTCCTCAATAATGAGCTTGTAGATGTCGTCGGCTTTTTCTTCGGTAGAATAATGAGTGTCTTTGGGCTTCGGAGATTTTCCACATCCTTTGAAGTCAACGAGGATCAGCTTATTGTTTTGGGAAAAAGGTGCGATGAAGTGCCGCCAGCTAAACATGCTGGCGCCTAAGCCATGCAGACACATTATTGGATCACCACTGCCATAGACCTCTGTGTACAGGTTGGTTAAGGCTTGGCTGTTCATGCGATTTCTGGTGTGCTGAACTTACTCCGCCTGGAACAATCGCGATTATGATGTTGATGAGGTTGAAAGGCTGGGGCGGCTAGTGGGGCTCGAACCCACGACCTCTAGATCCACAATCTAGCGTTCTAACCAACTGAACTATAGCCGCCATACACTAGTTTCAAACGCACGAAAAATATGCCCCCGGCAGGACTCGAACCTGCGGCCCTCTGCTTAGCATCCAGCATCAGGCTTTCCCTGACCGCCCGTTTCACACAGGTTTGCTGGCTGGACTATATCTTGGACATCGCAGTCCCGGCCCGTATAGTCTCTGAGGAGCCCCTCTCCTGATCACTGACCTGGGGAAGGTTTCCTGCGGATTACCCAATCCTCATAGATTGTTACTCAAATCGATTTGAGTACCAGAGGCTCTAAGGGCGTCCCCGCATATGGGGCCGTCCACTTAATGAGTTCTTCTCTAAACCCATTCCTCATTAAGGCTCCAACAAGGCAGATGCTCTATCCGCTGAGCTACAGGGGCACATGCCTGGAGCCGCGATGTTAGCATGTAGAAGACTGTCATGGTCAACTCGCAGAAACTTCGTAGCGGAAAAATAAAGAGATCGCCACACTGCGGCGATCTCTTTTATGAGAGTTGAGAAATGTGATTAGGCTGCTTGAGTTTCCTGTTCCGCAGTTTCCGCAAAAACGCGGCGACCGTTTAAGGCGTCGTCGATTATTTCTCGTACAGCCGAAGTGTCGGGATTAACATCCATTCGATCACACGCGCGCAAGTGTCGCAGAATACCCTGTGTGGCAATCTCCAGAGCCATGCCACCCAATTTCGAATAACGCCTCGCTTGAATGTGGTCAATTCTCAAAATTCGTTCGTCCAGCGGTAAATGTCTATCAAAAGTCACGGTTACGTTTTATCCTCCAAAACCGCATTTTGCGGCCATTTTTTAGTGCACAGCTTAGATGCCTCAGTTAACCCTGAGGATGCAGATCCGTTGCATTTTGGAACAATTTCCGTCCCTCGAAATGCACAGTCTCGGATAGCCATCAATTTAGGGGTTCAGCAAAACAAAAGATTATACCGGAGCATGGCTCGGAATGCCAGATCTTTTTGGCTGACGACCGAGGATCCAGCTAGTTGATGCAAGGGACACCCCCGATTCGGCCCCCTCCCGTGCCCTTACTCGGTTTTCTGGCCAAAAACGTAAGCGCCGCCTGTCCATCCAAATGAACTTCAGGCGGCGCTTTATACTTTTAATTAGGGAAACTCGAGAACCTATCTACATTATTTCTTCGGTAAAACCGAATCTTTCATACCTTTGCCGACACGAAACTTGAGAGTCGTTTTAGCCGGGATTTGGATCGTTTCGCCGGTCGCGGGATTCCTGCCTTCCCGGGCTTTTCTTTCGGACTTAACGAGTTTGCCGAAGCCGGGAAGTACAAATTCTCCGTTACTCTTAACTTCGCTTGAAGCGAGGTTATACAGTTCGTCGAAGAATTCTTTAACTTGCCCGCGCTTCATTCCCGTCTTTTCCGCAAAATGATTGAAGACTTCCGACTGAGTCATGCGCTTTCTGCCTGTCGCGGCTTTGGTCGCCATAATCTGGTGTGACACCTCCGATGAGACTTAATTGAAAAGCTTTTCAAGCATTCGTATATCACACTCAAGCAGCAAAGTCTCGACAAAATGTCGATTTCTGGCGGTTTTTTCAGAAAAATGACCTGTTTAGCCCCGCGAAGATCCAATTCCGGAGTCGGAATTGGTTAGGTAGCTTAAACGGACGCGCTAGGAGCGGCTTTTGAGTTATTGATTATCCCGGGCGAGCGGATCGACCCTCGAGTTCCGGACGAGAGTGCAAATCGGTGTAGATCGCGTCCAGTCCCGGTAAAACATTGTTGAAGTTCACTGCCGCGACCAAACAGAGCGGCGCAAATGGCGCGCGTTCAATTCTCGCTGCTGAGCTCGTCTGCATGTTGCGATACCACCGATAGACTGGAGTTCGCGGTATTGCTTGAGCACATGTTATGGCCCAACAAGTACTGGACAATCTCGACTTCATCGCGAAGAATACGCTTTGCCTTAGGAACATTCAGATTGACGATGGTTACCTGCCGGTGTGGGGGACTCGCTTGCTACGGGAGCGGCCTTCGGCGGTAATGTTCACAGAGTGCTGAAACAAATCCGCGAGCGTAACTTCGAACCGGCAATCTGGGTGGCGCCGTTTGTAACGGAAGAGAGTTCTCACATCTTCCCCAACACCCTGATTGGCTTGTCAAAGACAATGACGCTAAGCCAAAGCATTCCGACCTGATGATGTTTGGAGCTTGGCGCATGAGCCCTGCTCCGTCCTGAACGACAAAACGCGAATTCGTTTGATATTGCTATTGAGGTCGTAAAAGACAGAATGTTGGCAAGCGACAAGAGAGAGGTGAAGGCTGAATCCCGAAGCCCGGAGGCGCGCATCTTCCGCGCTCCGGGACGGGTCAACCTGATCGGAGAGCACACGGACTATAACGATGGTTTTATTATGCCGACAGCCATTGGCTTCTCAACCACGGTCACGGTCACTCCCAGGGCTGATCGTACGGTGTCTGTTTTCTCCGACAACTTTTCCGAAAGCGTTGAGTTCGACCTCGACGATCGAAACCTATTGCCTGCCAATCACTGGAGCGATTACGTTCGAGGAGTAGCGGTCACGCTCGAGCGGACAGGCCACCGTCTGAAGGGAGCGATGCTGAGCATTAGCAGCGACGTGCCGATTGGCTCGGGATTGAGTTCATCTGCGGCGATCGAGGTTGCGACTGCTCTTGCCCTGCTGGAGAACTCCGGCCTTAGTTTAGACCGCCTGGAGCTTGCCACTATCTGCCAGCGCGCGGAAAACGAGTTTGTGGGCATGCGCTGCGGAATCATGGATCAGTTCATTTCCTGTTGCGGCCAGGAGGGCAAAGCGTTGCTGCTGGACTGCCGCTCGCTTGAGTACAAGTTGCTACCTCTGCCCGAAGAAGCGCGGTTGGTTATCTGCAACACAATGGTCAAGCATGCATTGGCGACCGGGGAATACAACAGGCGCCGAGCTGAATGCGAAACGGGCGTGAACCACTTCGCCAGGGGTCGCCCCTCGGTGCGCGCCTTGCGCGACGTAACCGAACTCGAACTTGAAGCTGCGGTGGGAGATCTGCCCGAGTTGATCTACCGCCGCTGTCGTCACGTGATCACCGAGAACGTTAGAGTACTTGAAGCAGCCTCGGCACTCGAACAAGTCGATCTGGAGCGCTTCGGTCAACTGATGAACGAGTCGCATCGCAGCCTGCGCGATGACTATGAAGTGAGTTGCGCGGAACTGGATCTAATGGTGCAACTTGCACAGCGGGTCCCCGGAGTCTTTGGCGCGCGTTTGACTGGAGGCGGCTTCGGCGGTTGCACTATCAATCTGGTGGAGGCGGAGAACGTCGATGAGTTTAGGCGCGTGGTAGCGCAGGGTTATGAAGCAGCGACCGGACTCGTGGCTCAAATCTATGCTTGCAGCGGAGCGGCTGGCGCGGGAGAAGTGATCTGAGATCTCCGATTACCAATTAGCGATTAATGATTTCTCCAGGAAGATTATGATGCGGGCGCGAAAAGTAACATCAATATTCGGCTGAACAAAATCGGCAATTGGAAATTGGGAATAGCAAGTGAACATGCTTGATCTTGAGAAACATCCGCATCGTCGCTATAACCCGCTTACGGGCGAGTGGGTGCTTGTCTCGCCGCAGCGCACGGATCGACCCTGGCAAGGTCAGGTGGAAGAAACTAAGCACGAGACTGAGCCTCAGTTCGATCCGGAATGTTACCTCTGCCCTGGCAACACTCGCGCAGGCGGCGCGCGCAATCCGGTGTACACCGGCACCTTTACCTTTGACAACGATTTTGCGGCGCTGCGACCGGAAACTCCGGAGGAGAGCCTGAATGAGGGCGGCGTGATCGTGGCCGAGGGGGAACCGGGAATCTGCCGCGTGGTCTGTTTTTCACCGCGCCACGACCTGACAATCTCGCGCATGAGCGTCGATCAGATCCGGCCGGTAGTAGACACTTGGGTCGAGCAATTTCAGGAACTCGGGGCCAAGTCCTTTATTAATTGGATTCAGATTTTTGAGAATCGAGGCGCGTTGATGGGTGCCAGTAATCCGCATCCGCATGGACAGATCTGGGCCAATGCAAATCCGCCTAACGAATCGCGGAAAGAAGACACGGCCCAGCGGGAATACTACGCCGCCCATCGGTCCTGTCTGCTTTGCGATTATCTCGCGCTGGAACTGAACTCGCAAAAACGAGTGGTTTACGAAAACGAAAGCTTCTACGCACTCGTTCCGTTTTGGGCCGTCTGGCCATTCGAGACAATGCTGATAAGCAAACAACATACAACCGGCCTCGACGACTTGAACGAAACAGAGCGGATCGGGCTGGCCGAGATTCTCAAGCGAGTAACCGTGGGCTACGACGGTTTGTTCCAGGTGTCTTTCCCTTACACGATGGGTTTCCATCAACGACCCACTGATAACCGGCCGCATCCTGAGTGGCATCTGCACGCGCACTTCTATCCGCCGCTGCTACGTTCAGCAACGATTCGCAAGTTCATGGTCGGTTACGAATTGTTGGGGATGCCGCAGCGCGACATAACGGCTGAGGCGGCGGCAAGTAAACTTCGCGCGTTGGCCAATTGCAGTTCCGACTCGAAAACCTGATTGCGAATAATTAAGACGAGCAAGACAAACCTTGCTAAAATCCGACGCTTCAGATGCGCTTGTTAAATACTCGGATGCGCCGCGCTGACGGTCCGTGGTGCTATAATGGCCCAGCCATTCTAAACCGTGAAGGGGAACTCTTACCGAACTCGAACTGTCTACAATTTTTCACCGCGGTAGTGTTACCGTTCGACCTAATGTTTCACGAAGAAGTTAACCTGGCTTGTTAGTCGCCAGTAGTCAAGCTCGAAAACCCTCTGAACTTATGTCGTCTCCAATTCTCGAAATGAAGGGGATCAGCAAGCTATTCCCTGGTGTTGTGGCCCTCGATAACGTCGATCTTGAGGTTTATCCCGGTGAGGTCGTGGCCTTGATAGGTGAGAACGGCGCCGGCAAGTCTACCTTGATGAAGATACTGGGAGGGGTCTATCAGCCGGACGAGGGTTCGATCGTAATCAACAACCAGACTGTCTCAATCCATCGGGTAGCCGATGCCCACGACCTCGGCATCGCCTTTATTCACCAGGAGCTGAACGTCCTTGATAATCTTGATGTCGCATCAAATATCTTCCTGCGCTGCGAGCCGCGCTGGGGCGGATTTCTAAACCTCATCGATCGCACGAAGCTGTATGCAGAGGCGCAAACTCACCTCGACCGTTTGGGCCTGGACGTTTCCAGTCGCACGCCGCTTAGCGAACTATCAATGGGCCATCAACAAATGGTTGAGATTGCCAAGGCGCTGTCCAAGGAGGCGCGCATCTTGATCATGGACGAGCCCACGTCCAGTCTAACGTTGTCAGAGACTGACCGCCTGATAGAAGTAGTGAAAGACTTGAGATCCCACGGTGTCAGTATAATCTACATTTCTCATCGACTCGGCGAGGTCCAGCAGTTGGCTGATCGTGTTGTCGCTTTGCGCGACGGCCGCAACGCCGGCGGCCTTGCGCGCGAAGCAATCAACCACGATCAGATGGTAAGGATGATGGTGGGCCGGGACCTCGAAGACTTCTATGTGCATCCCGAAGGGGTGGTTCGGCAACCTTCCTTTGAGGTGCGTGACCTGCGCACGAAGAGATATCCTGAGCGTGCCGTCTCGTTCAAGGTAAACAAGGGAGAGATTGTGGGATTCGCGGGCCTCGTGGGAGCAGGACGCTCCGAACTGGCCCAGGCGATTTTCGGCGTCGATCCGGCTGTAGGCGGTGATATCTTCCTCGAAGACAAGCCGGTTAAAGTCCGGGCGCCAAGGGATGCCATTGGCAAGGGGATCTATCTGATTCCCGAAGATCGCCGCAATGCGGGTTTGATTCTCGAAGACTCGATCCGCAAAAACATCACCCTTCCTTCTTTAATGCTTTACGCTTCCGGAGGGTTGATCAATTTTAAGGCTGAGCGTAAAGCAGCTTCGACCATCTTCAAGAAGTTGAACGTGAAGGCGCCATCAGTCGAAGAACGGGTGGGAAACTTGAGCGGTGGCAACCAGCAGAAAGTGGTGCTGGCCAAATGGCTCTCGCTGCAACCTCACCTCTTGATCTTTGACGAACCGACCCGCGGGATCGACGTTGGCGCAAAAGCGGAAATCTACGAGCTGATGCGCGGGCTCGCCGAAAGCGGTGTGGCGATCATGATGATCAGCAGCGATATGGAAGAAATTCTTGGCGTTAGCGATCGGGTGGCCGTGATGCACGAGGGACGACTGACCGGAGTACTCGAGCGGTCAGGCTGCACTGAAGAAGCCATCATGCGGTTGGCCGTAGGCCGTGAGTGATCTGCCAAGGTATGTGAGTGATGAGTAAGAGATCTTTTTCCCACCCATTGATCGGTCGTCACCTATCGTCCGGGGAATAGGTATTCAAATATGCGAAAAGAATTGGGAACATTCGTCCTTCTCGTTGCCTTGTGCGTCGTCGTTGCGATTCTCAACCCGCGCTTCCTTTCTCCCGCAAACCTCCAGAACATGGCCCGTCTTATCGGCATCTATGGGATTTTCAGCATTGGGATGGGAATTGTAATCATCACCGGCGGAATCGATCTGTCGGTGGGCTCAGTGTTTGCACTCCTGGGCGTGCTTATGTCGATGATGTTGGCGGAATGGCATTGGCCGGGCGCCTTAGCCGTCGTCGCGGTGATAGGTGTGGCAGTTGGGTTGGGGCTGATACACGGCGCGCTGATAACAAGGCTACGGATTCAACCATTCATCGTCACTCTTTGTGGCCTGCTCTTTTATAGGGGCCTCGCGCGTTTCATTGCTCACGACGAAACTAAGGGCTTTGGCGCCGGCGCCGGCTTTGAATGGCTGCAGAAGCTGGCGACCGGAAGCGTGTTCCAAATTCCAATGCCGTTTATCTTAATGGTTGTAATCGCCGCCGTAATGTGGGTGGTGCTGCATCGCTCGGTCTACGGGCGCTATCTTTTTGCGGTGGGCCGAAACGAAGAGGCTTCGCGCTATTCCGGGATCAACGCTCGCAACATCATAACCAGTGCGTATGCCTTATGCGGTGCGCTGGCCGGCGTGACCGGAGTTTTACTCGCCTTCTATACCAATTCTATCTCGCCCTCTTCACACGGCAATGCTCTCGAGCTATATGGAATTGCTGCGGCCGTGCTGGGCGGGTGCAGTCTACGCGGCGGCGAAGGCTCGATCATTGGAATCATAATCGGGGCCGCCTTGCTCCAGGTACTGCAGAACCTGGTTAACCTCCTGGGTATTCCCAGTTCTCTCAACTTTGCTGTGATGGGAGCTGTTATCCTGATTGGAGTCATTGCAGACCAACTTCTTAAACGAAGGTCAGCATCGGCATAGAGTTTTTCCGTCTTCTACAAAACTATGCGATGCCTACGCGGCAATTGCCTGAAGTTACCGTACTTCTCATGCGGCCGAACGCGCCTGAGCCACGATGGCGGCGAGGTGTTGCTCAATGACGACCTCCAAAGCTCCACCTAAACCCGCACCGGTGGGCTCGCCGGACTCGACAAACCAGGTTGCCAGGCGCCCGGCCATTGTGCGCGCCACCGCCTGGTGCAGTGACTTTTCAACAAATTTCCAGCCAAATACGATGCGACCGCTGACAACGATGCGGGTGATGCCCAACCCACTGATGATATTGCCAATACCGACACCCAGATAATCCCCTATGCGCTCAAGGGTTACCTGTGCACGCGTCTCTCCAGCTTCTGCCCGGGCTACGATATCTACAAAACGCAGCGAGTTTCCGCCTCCGGCATGCCGGCGCTCTCCGGCGTAGAGAGAGGCAGCGCTTGCGGCTGAAGCGTAGCGCTCCCAACAGCCGCGGTTACCGCAGGCGCAAGATTTACCGCCGGCGACGATAGTCATATGGCCAAACTCGCCTAACAGCAAACCACCGTTGGTCCCGTTTCCCCGATAGACTTCACCCCCGATCACGAGACCGACACCAATACCCGTTCCGGCGCGAACCAAAACGAAATCGCTTAATTCGCCATCCTTACTATTACGCAAGCGCTTCCGTCGCTCGTACATTGCGGCGGCCGTAGCGTCATTTTCAACAATAACGGGAACCTCACGATTGATGGTCCGCGCGCGAGAAGGAACTGTGATTCGGAGCGCTTTCGCAATTGGAACGTTCCGCCATCCGAGGTGAGGCGCAAACAAAAGCTGAGTACGTTCAGCATCGGTTGGACCTGGAACGCTGACGCCAATCGCTGAAATAGTTCTATCCGAAAGTAAAGCGCGCAGCCTCTCGACACTCGCGCGTACCTGCGAGAGTGCCATATCCGAGTCGGAAGGCGTGTCAAAAGACTCCTCACCCAACATCTGACCATCGAGTAGAGCGGCCCCAACCTGACTGCGACGCACACCTATATTAACTCCAATAAAGAATGTGCTCTCTTCGCGAAGAGATAGACCAATGGGCGGTCTACCCAGTCTCGCTCTCAGCTGTTCTGGTTGGGCCTCACGCAATAGTCCGGAAGCAATCAGAGGCTTCACCATCTCAGTGATCGTGCTGCGGTGAACCTCCAGCCGCCGCGCCAGGTCAGCCCTCGAGATTGGTTGCGCCGAACGCACCATTCTGAGCATGGCTCGGGTCGTCTCGTCCGATGCAGCTGAAACTGATTTCAGTGCCTGTCTCTTTGGCGATGGAAGAGCCGCTAGCGATGCGTCTCCAGTTGCTGATCCACGTGAGTCCATCACCCGGCCGTCTTCAGGTGAAGCAATCAATGCCGGCAATGAGGAGCTGGGAACAATCTTTTGTCGGGCCAGCAGACGGCCGATCGGATTCGGCACGAAACTGAGTTGGGCGATTGCGCTCTGAACACGCGCAGTAGTGGCTGGGCTGACACGTCTTGTGTTGTTGATAACATGTGAAACAGTTGCCGTCGAAACTCCCGCGATTCGAGCGACGTCACGTAAAGTCGTCATTAAACTCCCCCCTCGAAAAAACACTCTGAGGTCAAGATGTTAACTCTCAGTTATCAATGCTTGAATATTATCCTAACAACAAAAGCTTTGGTGCGCTCCCAAACAAAGCAACTGGCAAGCCAGATTCAACCAGGCGCAGCTTCAACTTGTTTACGCTGCATATCGACTGAAGCCGATAACTATCGGCAAATGAACCGACAGGTTTGTAGTTTGGGAATGCCACTAACGACAAAAATGAAGACGTAGCGTTCTCTCGTTTCAAACCTGCTATAGGTTTTCAGGTGTTTTCGGTTTTTTTGAAATTGATATTCGAAAGAACCATCCCTCACCGAGAGGCGGAGACGAGGAGCCGGTACCGTCAATTCGATTCTCCGCATTCTCCGCACCCTGATGGTGAGGGTCGCTTATCTTTACCTCCCGGCGTTAGCAGTCTCCGCGACTTTTGCGACAGTCAGAACGTAGACATCGATGACCATTCCTGAAGTCGTCGAATCAAGGCCCACCAAGTGCCCTCTGCCCATGGTGGGGCCGTTCTGAGACAGATTAATCTCAAGATCTTTCGGAACGGTGACCGTCATGGTGTGGCCGTCGAATTCGCGCACGAGGATCGTGCGCTTTTTGTAGTCGACGCTAAGCACGCGAGCGATCAACCGGCGCTTCGTGGTTTCTCGGGTTTGTCCTGAGGCACTACCAAAATTGCCGGCGCTTAGAGCCAACAAGATTGCGATGGAAAACCTCAGGACGAGCTTATTACTTCGCTTCATCTATTGATACCTCCTTGAAGCAGCGCGAACTTTTGGACCCCTGCGCTGCAATACAAAGTTAATTTTTCCGACCGGTGCCGACTACGCAAACACGAGGTCGGCCCAAATTCTTCCAGGGCAATGGATGTACCAATGGAGGTCTGAATGTTTAGAACCCGGCTGGAAAGCTTGTTTGATTTTTCGGGAAGGGCCCGGATCTATTGAGTAGAAAATTTAGATATCTAATGGTTGGGAAAATCTTAGACAGCGAGAATGGTCTAGCGAGGATGGAAGGCTACAACAAGTAAGCGTTTGCAAAACAAACTGCACGACAAGATCGTAGTTAGGTAGAAACCAGCAACGCTCCGCATCGATCGACACAGCACGTGTGGCAGACTTCAATCACGCTCCGTTTAGATTGGGTTGTGCCCTGCGGGCGCCACGGCGGACCAGTCCGCATTCAAACGGCGGGTTAATCTCTTCCCGTCAGGCTTCTTCGGCCTTCATCAGACGTTCCTTTAGTTTGCTACTGCAGGAGCGCCATCGAGCAAAACACCCTTCTCCAGATGTCGTTCGTGTGTGGCAAAACTTGCGGCGTGAGGATCGTGAGTAACCATTACGATTGTCTTCTTCAATTCGCGGTTAAGCGTCGCCAGTATGTTAAGGACTTCTTCACCGGCGCGCGCGTCGAGATTGCCAGTCGGCTCGTCTGCGAGAATCAAATCAGGATCAGTCACAATTGCCCGGGCGATAGCCACGCGCTGTTCCTGACCACCTGATAACTGGCGTGGCTGATGATGCATACGGTCGCCGAGTCCCACCAACTCTAATGCGGTCTCTACATTTTTGCGTCGCTCAGCCCTTGATAGCTTAGTCAAAAGCAATGGCAATTCGACATTCTCAAAGGCCGTCAGCACCGGCACGAGGTTAAAAGTTTGAAAGACGTACCCGATGTGACTGTTGCGCCAGGCGGCCAGTTGGCTCTCCCTCAATTTTGCCAGGTCGGTTCCCAACACATCGACCTCGCCTTCCGTGCAGCGATCGATCCCTGCAAGCAAGTTTAGCAGCGTAGATTTCCCGGAACCACTGGGCCCCATTAGGGCCAAAAAGTCTCCCGGCTCGATATCAAGGTCAACATGGTCGAGCGCTACTACTTCAAACCCGTCTCGAGCAAAACGCTTACTCACGTTGCGAACTTGCACCATCGGTCCTGCCATAATGTTTTTCTCCAAAGATGTTGGTTGTCAGTAGTCAGTTGTAACAAACGGTCTTTAGTCTTTGGACTTTGGTCTTGGGTCTTTGGTCTTTGGTTCTCAGTGCCTGAGGATCAATCCGTTGAACCGAGCACGACCGCAAAACACCAAAGACCCAAGACCAAAGTCCAAAGACCAAGTCCAGCAACTGACCACTGACCTCTACTGCCCTATCTTCACGCGATTTCCATCGCGCAACTTCTCAGCTCCGGTCGTCGCCGTGGATTCGCCCCCGCTCAATCCCTCAAAGACGTAATAGAAATCGCCAGCCTCTTCACCAAGGCGTATCGACCGTTGTTCCACTTTGTTACCTTTAACTACAAAAACAAAAGTACTTCCGTCCCTTCGCACCACCGCAGCTTTGGGAACCAGCACTCGTGGAGATGATTTGCCCTGCGTGGGTTGCGCCTCGGTCAAAAAGTTGACGCGCGCATTCATCTCTGGGCGCAACTGTTCATCGGGGTTATCTACTTTGACTTTCACCTGTACGGTGGCTTTCGCGCGATTCGCTTCCGGAGCAATCTCGGCAATGAAGCCGGTGTACTTCAGGTTTGGAAAAGCTTCGGGGACGATCTCCGCGCGTTGCCCCATTGTTAACCGCGCAAAATCTGTCTGACTAATATCTAACTCGATTTGCAAGTCGTTCAGATCGGCCAGGGCGACCACTGAGGTACGGGCTCCGGATTCGCCAAAGGCTGAAGGGCTCACCATTTCGCCGCGCTCTACGATCCTTTGCAACACGGTCCCGGAAACCGGAGCTTTAATTTCTGTGGCGGCAAGTTGGGTCTCGGCATAATCGAGAGCAGCCTTCATCTGCCGGACTTGCGCGTCGGCAGCCCGAATCTCTTCGGCTCGCGGCCCCATGTCGGTCATGGCACTGGATTGACGCGCTGCTTCAAACAATGCACGGGCGGTGTCGCGCTGCGCAATTGCGCGATCAAGTTCGGCTTTCGATGAAACGCCGGCACGATAAAGCTGCTCGCTCCGTTCGTATTCTGCCTGGGCATTTGTCAGTGTTGCCTGTGCCTGCAACACTCCTGCCTTGTCCTTCAATTTCTCCTGAGGGCGCGAACCGCTGCGCAACTGATCGAGCCGCGCCTGGGCCGCGGCAAGATTCGCACGCGCCTGGTTTGACTGGGCGCGGAAGTCACTGTCCTCGAGGCGAACAAGCACTTGACCTTGCTGTACCTGATCACCCTTTTCGACTCCAATCCAGGCTACTCGTCCCATAACTTTGGCGCCGACAGCAATCTTGTGGTGCGCTACAACATACCCGGAGGCAGACAGGACGGTGTCACCCGGTGAGGTGCCGCCGCTCTCCAGTTTGACCTCTGCCACGGAAATAGGTTTAGCGGCAGACGAAAAGTAGAGATAGCCGCCGACAGCCACGATGGCGACCAGCGCAGATAACGCCACCAACAAAACCTTCGGCGAACGGTTGTTTGTCGATGGCGAAGACGCACTCCCGCGATCGATCTTCAAGCTCCTGAGGCGCTTGTTGAGATCCTCCTGGTCTTCCTCAGTCCTGGGGTTTATAGCCATAGTTCAATCTGAATGTTGAGGCATTGTTTAAGACGAGCGAAGAGCGTCCACTATCCTGAATCGCGAGGCTCGAATCGACGGCAGCAATGAGCCCAGGAAGCCTATGCTAGTGCCGAAGAACAAAGCCCACAGCATTAGATCAGGAGTGACGCGAAAGTTAAAAGCGATTTCACTAAAAGTAGTAAAATTAGCCGTGCCGGTAGAGACAAAGTTAAGTGGCAGCGCCAGCAAGATGCCGATTGCCACGCCGATGACTGCAATTGCCACCGACTCCAGAACGAAGGCAATCAGAATGCTGCGCCGCCGGAAGCCCAGCACGCGAAGCGTGCCAATCTCCTTGGTTCGTCTGGCGACTGCGGCATACATCGTATTCATTCCAGCAAATCCAGCGCCCACAGCCATGATGAATCCGATAAAAACAGCCAGGAATTTAAGGGCGCCTGACGCCATGCCCTGCTGATCTTCATAGAAAGTGCGCTCCGATATTGCCTTTAGGTGCAGACGCTGATCTTCCGTGATTCGTTTCGCCAGTGCCTGCAACGCTGCAGGGTCGCTGGCGCGCAACAATACCGACGAAAAGTTGTCTCGTTTCGTAGCGCTGGCCAGTGAGTTCACATCCACCCAGATCTCCGACTCAAACGCCTTGCCGCCCGCTTCAAACAAACCGACTACGATGTAGTCGGTGACCTGAATGCGGAATTTATCGCCGATGCCCAGACCCTGAAAGCGGTCGGCAATCCGCTGCGGCACAATTGCTTCAGCTAGCCCCGGTTGAAACATGCGGCCCGCCACGGTCTTAAAACCTGACCGTAGTTTGTTAGACATCGGGCCGACGCCACGAATGGTCACATTCGATCCCTGACTCATACCCTTTCGTGCCTTATAGATCAGGGTCAGGAGTTCCGGAGCAACCAGGGGCTGATCGCTTTCCCGCACTATTCCCTCGAGGTACATCAGGTTGCTGAGGTTTTCGCGGGAGACAGTGCTATTCAACTCGGCGGTGCTGCCCTCACGCAAAACGATCAAGTTCAGCGGCTCGCCACTGCTCGTTAAGGTGAGGTCAATCCCGCGCGCGAGTGCCATCACCATCAGGAAGACACCGACGGTTAAGCCAATCGAAAACGCTGTGGCCAGGGTGCTCGACTTGCGAACCGTAAGATTGCGAAAGTTGTATTTTAGGGGTAACGCCATTATTCAGTGCTGCGCAGAGCCTCGGCGATGGTCATGCCAGAGACTCGATAGGCCGAGTAGGTCACGCTGACCAGGCCGACAAAGATTGAGACAACGAAAGCGCCCACCAGGGTTTTCGGGGCTGGTACAAACGATTGAAAGTTTGGAATATAAAGACTCATGTCGAATGAATTGAAGATCAACATCGCGCCGCCAATCCCGATTAAAGCCCCCACGGTGGTCACAAGCAAAGCCTCACCAACAAATAGCCGGGCAATGGTGCCCCGCTGGAAACCGAGGGCTTTGAGCATTCCGACCTCCCTGGTACGCTCGCGCACAGTCATCGCCATCGTATTTCCCATCACAAGCAAAAGCGAAAACGTGATGGCCCCCATGATGCCATACATAAACTGTTTGACGCCGCCCATCATAGTCTCAAAGCTGATGGCAAAATCGCGTTCACTCTCGGTCTTTGTCGGCGCATCAGTATTAACAAATATCGAGTCGATTGCCTGGGAAATACGGGGTACAGCCTCCGCCGAGTCAGCCAGAATACTGAAGGTGCTTACCTGGTCCTTTGCCCATGCCGGCACCAATTCATTCACGTAGTCGTGGTGGAAGAAAAGCGTCTTCTCATCGCCACCGGTGCAAATGCCGCGCACAATAAACTCCACGCTGCGGTCATAAATTGGGCTTCGCAGCGTAACCCTCTGGCCGAGGCTGAAACCATATAATTGCACGAGTTTCTGTCCGACGATTGCCCCCTGCCTGTCGTTGATAAATGCCTGCCATTGGTCTTCCGGCATTTTGAGTTCCGTCATGACTTCGCGCAACTTGGCAGCATCCACGGCGAAGTTAGCGAAGAAGTTTTTCTCGTCCTTATAAATACCACCGAACCAACTGAACGGAATAACCGCCTTAACTCCCGGGACCGTCGCAATACGCTGCTGCTGGGCCACGGGCAACGTAAACCCCAGCGAGACGGCGTGCCTGGTGACCAGACGCAGGGGATTGGATTTTTCGCTGCCCTCGGTTAACTCGGTCAGGATCGTGGCCAGGGTAATGATCAGGAACAACGAAACAACCAGGCTGGAGATCGTAAGCAACGTGCGTCGCTTGTTGCGCAGGATGTTCTTTAAGATCAATTTACTGAATTTCATAAGCGTTGCTCCGATTGCGTTCAGCACAATCATTGGGTCGAAAAGGGCTTGACCCCTCGGATTCCAACGAATCTTGCTTTGGATACACAGGGGATACGCAGTTTCAACGTTGATTGTTCAACACATGTCTATCATTAAGTCGAACGGCGCGGGCCCGGATCGACACTCCGCCAAAAAATGATTTCCGCTTATCTCTCTCATGTTCCGGGATCTCGTAAGCAGTTCGTCTCGCTCCAGCCGTAGCGGCAAGAGGACAGGAAAACGCGAAGATTCTCATAATTAAAAGGCGTCAGCCATTGAGCGAATTCTGAGTTGATCGCGAAACTCGCGAGCCGTGATCGCCGCCGCCGAACGAAATTCGACTTCGACTTTCTTTCCAGGGATCAGATCGAAGTAATTATCCGCAAAGAATCCAGCTTGCTTGCCTGCGGATAAGTACACCGCACGCGCAAACTTGTCCGACGACAACGTGACTTTGAATCCTGTAGGCGTGCGCACGGCCTCCGCGCTGATTTGTGGACGCTGCACCGCCAGGTTCTTATAGGGCTCGAAGAAGTGACTATTGCTCGACACCCTTTTGCCGCCAACCAGTAATTCCGCTAACACAAACACGGCTTTGCGGTCTTTGCCTTCAAGCATGGTGCTAAGGGGAACGGCAAGGTACGATTTGCTGTTGAGGCCGGCGACGTCAATCGTCTTCTGTTCAGTCCAAAGAGTATGACCTGCAAAGTCGAGCAAGCTCACGTTCAATTGTGCGGCAGTGGCCTGGGGCCGATCAGAGACGATGTAGAAGTTGAGGCTGCCGTTCTCTTCATGCGGGCTGAGGAGCAGCTCGCTGTAGAACCGCCGTGCGTAGTACTGTAGCGCTTTCCATCGTCCGGTGTAGTCTATACTGGACCACGACGCGACGGGCCAGCAATCGTCGATCTGCCAGTAGAGCGATCCCATGTTGTGGGGCATGATACGCCGCAAATGCTCGGCGCCGACACGGATACCTTCAGCCTGTAAGACCTGGCTGACATAGAGAAACGATTCAAAATCCTTCGGCTCCGGATAGTCGCGGAGCATATACTCGCGTATGAGTTGGTTGCCGCGGGGATGTCGCTGGTGGGCCAGCATCACTGGCGATTTGATGTCGTGGTCCTCCGGCACAGTGTAGGTGTCCACAGTCTCAATCTGCGGAAACGACTGAAAGCCATATTCGCTCATAAAACGAGGGTGCTGCTTTTCATACTCGCTAAACGGCATCGACGCATGCCACACCTGCCAGTAGTGAACGTCACCCATCCGCTGTGAGTCTGGATCCTCTTCGAGGTTTGAACTGGGGGAACTGGGCCAGTAAGGCCGCGACGGATCCAGCGAGCCACAAACTTCCGGTAGAACGCCGTGGAAAATCTTCAAATAGTCGTCCCAGAGCGAGGCCGGCAGTTGATCCTTCCAGCCCCAGTGCTTCCAGGCGGTCTCGATTTCATTGTTGCCGACCCAGATCACGATACTTGGATGATTGCGCAGTCGTTTGACGTTATCTATTGCTTCGTGTCTGACGTTGTCAAGAAACGCCTCATCACCCGGGTACATGCTGCAAGCGAACATGAAATCCTGCCAGACCAGAATCCCCATTTCGTCGGCAAGATCGTAGAAGTCGTCACGCTCGTAAATGCCGCCGCCCCAAACGCGCAACATGTTCATGTTGGTCTTACGCACGGATTCCAGCAGTTGGCGGTATTTGTCTTTGGTGATGCGCGTCGGGAAACTGTCGGCCGGAATCCAGTTGCCGCCTTTGCTGAAAACGGGAACGCCATTGATCACAAAATAGAAGCTCTTGCCAGACTCATCTGGCTGCTGCCTGAGTTCCAACGAACGCAGGCCAGTGCGAGTGGTTGCCTGATCCGCCGCTCTTCCATTGATAACTAGCCGGGCTTTGAAACTGTAGAGTGGATGCGCGCCCAGTCCGTTGGGCCACCAAAGCGCAGGTCGCGCAACCACGAAGTCAAGCTTTATGTGATTGACACCGGTCGTCAATGTAACTTCACGCTTGGCTGCAACGGTCTTATCGGTCAGATTGTCCACGATAATGGTTGCCGTAGCGTTGGCGCCGGCAAGAACTTCGACGTCCGCCGTTAAGGCTGCCGCGCCGGCAGTGATCTTTTTCGGCACGATGTGCAGGTCATCCACGCGCGCGTTGTTCCAGGCTTCCAATGAAACCGGCCGCCAGATGCCGCTCGTCACGAAACGCGGACCCCAGTCCCAGCCATACTGGTATGGCGCCTTGCGCGTGTGCGGACTGGTTTTTTCACCTTGGTCGTTACTGGCGGGAAGCTCGTACTTCATCTTCGCCATGATGGGTAGAACTTCGTTGATGGGCGAACGAAAGCGAATGCGCAAGGTGTTGGCACCGGATTTCAGCAGGCTTTTGCAATCCACTCGCCAGGTGCGAAACATATTGTCGGCACTGAGCAAAGATGCATCGTTGAGAAACACATTGGCATAAGTGTCCAGGCCCTCGAAGACCAACTCGATGTGCTCGTACCGGAGTAATTCGGGTGAGGCATTGAGAGTGGTCTGATATTCCCAATCGGTTTTGCCGATCCACTGTTGCTTCTGCTCGTTGTCGCGATAGAACGGATCTTCGATCAGCTTATTGTTGAGCAGATCGGTATGAACCGAGCCAGGCACAATCGCCTGAGCCCAGCCGTCTTTACCGACTTCGCGAAACTGCCAGCCGCTTTGTACGGCTATCTTGAGCTTAGGCATATTGTTCTCTGCTCGCAGTCTCGTTTGAGATTGCGAGTTAAGACAAGTCAAGACTAGCAGGGCCAGGGTTGTCCCGAGTAACTTCACACTACCCATCGGTTAGCTCCCTTTCAAAGTTTGGGGTGGTGACTGATTTTAGTTTTCTCTGTGAAACCTCCGTGTTCTCTGTGTCTCTGTGGTGAATCCTTATTATGATTGGTCACCACAGAGACACAGAGAACACAAACGACGCACAGAGATTAGTTCAAACCAGGAGACTACCAAAGTTGGTTTTGCTTTGCTTTCTTCCGCCGTGGCTGCTAAAAACTTCGCGGTGATGAAACGACATCTTTCATTTTTGTTCGCTGCGGTAACTATCGCTATTTTGCCGATGGTGTCAACTGCGGCGCAGGCTAACTCACATGATACCTCTGCCGCCGCCCCCGAGGGCACGTCAGTACATACGTCGATACAGTCGCAGGTCGCTGCCTCCAGAATCGCCCGGCTGCGCCACGGAATCAATCTGAGTCACTGGTTCGCGCAGGCCAGGGATTATTCGAAAGCTCATCTTGAATCACATACCACGGCGGAGGACATAGCGCTAATCAAGAGTATCGGCTTTGATCATGTTCGCTTTACCGTCGAGCCCGCGCCGCTCTTCACCTGGGAGGATCCAACTAAACTAAAAACCGAGTACCTGAAGTTTCTCGACAGCGCGCTTGATTTGATACTGGCGCAGGGCTTGGCGGTGATCGTTGACATCCATCCGTCTGATGAATTCAAGGTAAGGCTCAATAGCAACGATCGTCAGATTGAAGCTTTCGGCAAATTCTGGCGAGCCCTGGCGCAGCATCTTTCAACGCGTGATCCTGAGCGCGTTTTCCTTGAAGTAATCAATGAGCCGATGGTGGAAGATGGCTATCGTTGGTTTGGCATGGAGGGGAAACTCATTTCTAACATTCGCTCGGGCGCACCGCAGCATACGATCATTGCGTCGGGCCATAGGTGGTCAGGTATTGCCGAGCTGCTGTTTCTACAACCTTATGCCGACCGGAACATTATCTACAACTTCCACTTCTACGAGCCGTTTGCCTTCACGCATCAGGGCGCCACGTGGGCCGGAGCCAATGTGCCGTTTTTCAAGAACATCCCCTACCCATCGAATCCGGATAGCGTAGGGAAAGTTCTCGACACGGTTGAGGATGATCCAGCGCGTTACAATCTCCTCCGTTATGGCGAAGACAATTGGAACGCCGCCCGCATGGACAAGGAAATTTCGGTGGCCGCCGCCTGGGCCGCAAAGTATCAGGTCCCTCTTACCTGTAACGAATTCGGGACCTTTCGCAATTTTGCGCCGCCGGCCGATCGCGCCGTTTGGATTGGCGATCTGCGCACCGTGCTGGAAAAGTACGGCATCGGCTGGACGATGTGGGATTACGCGGGCGGCTTTGGCGTAGTTACTAAGGTGAACGGGCACCCGACGGCTGATGCAGAAGTGGTGAAGGCACTGGGGTTGGGTGTGAAGTAGTAGTTACACCGCCACCCCCGAGCGCCAACAATTCAATATGATCGAGCAGGGAATCACTGCCTGGCCCGGACACCGACAATTCAATTACAAGAGGAGTCCATTGGGATGAAGAGACTGACAATAAGCTGCCTTCTAATGGTTACGCTGGTCGTGCTTTGGCACTCGCAAGCGTTTGCGAATGCGAGGCCGGGAAAAACGATCAATTTCAACAAGGACTGGCGGTTCAATCTGGGTGATATGACTAATGGGCAGGCGCCGGATCTCGATGATACGAAATGGCGCGCGCTGAATCTGCCCCACGATTGGAGCATCGAAGGCGAGTTCAGCGAAAAGAATCCCGCCGGTTTCGGCGGTGGCGCATTGCCGGGTGGGATTGGCTGGTATCGCAAGACCTTCATGCTACCGGCCCCGGCAAACGGCAAATCTGTATTTATTGACTTCGACGGTGTCTATCGGAACAGCGAGGTCTGGATTAACGGGCATTATCTAGGGAAGCGTCCTTATGGCTATATCTCTTTCGAGTACGATCTGACACCCTATTTGAACTACGGCGCGCAAAAGAATGTGATCGCCGTGAAGGTTGACAATTCTCAACAACCCAACTCGCGCTGGTACTCCGGCTCCGGTATCTATCGAAATGTTTGGCTGACGACGGTGGACAAACTTCATGTCGATCACTGGGGCACCTACATCACGACGCCACGTGTTAGTGAAGGGTCTGCCGCCATCAGCATTAAGACTTCGGTGCGCAACGCTTCCGAGAATGCACAGTCGTTTACGTTGAGAACGATCATCTATGACGCCAACGGCAAGGAAGTTGCTCGCACTGATTCCAAACACGAGTTAGCAAAAGGTGCGAGTGCCGAAGCGCCACATCAGTTGACCATCAATCGTCCCGTGTTGTGGTCGATCGAGAATCCTTATCTTTATCGGGCGGTGTCGCGGATCGAAGCCGGCGGCAAGTTGCTCGATACGTACGAAACGCCCCTTGGCATCCGCTACTTTTCTTTCGACCGTGAGAAGGGATTCTTTCTGAACGGCAAGCGCGTAAAGATTAACGGCGTGTGCGATCACCATGACTTGGGTGCGTTGGGTGCCGCTGTCAACATGCGCGCACTCGAACGGCAGCTCGAAATGCTGAAAGCGATGGGCGTCAACGGCATTCGCACGTCACACAATCCCCCGGCCCCTGAACTACTCGAATTGGCTGATAGGATGGGCTTCATTGTGATGGACGAAGCCTTTGACATGTGGAAGAAAGAGAAGACGAAGTTCGACTACCACCTCGACTGGGATGAGTGGCACAAACGCGATTTAGAAGACATGGTGCTGCGTGATCGCAATCACGCGAGCGTCTTCATCTGGAGCATCGGCAATGA
>DASXQM010000112.1:0-16165 GCA_036507195.1 Pyrinomonadaceae bacterium
CGGTAGTGGGTGGGTCAAACGATTGCCAATTGCCGATTTTCGATTGTCGATTTGATCACTTCGCCAGTCGATTTTAGTTGCTGGGGATTAATCTTAATCAATCGGCAATCAGCAATCGGCAATTGGCAATACCCAAGGCCCGCCCGCTACCGCAGGCGGTACTGACAGATCGGATTCGCGTAATCAGCGGCTGAATTAGTCTTGTGATTGTTTCTGTCCACCGATGAACTTCGTGATTTCGTCAACGACTCGTGCTGGCACTTCTTCTTGCGGAAGGTGACCGCAGCTGTCAAAGATCACCAGCCTTGATTCTTTGATGAGTTTGTTCATTTTGATCCCTGCCTCGAGCGGAATAAGCGCATCCTGCGCGCCCCAGATTATCAATGTCGGCATACTGATTCTGCCCAGCTCTGGTTCAACGGGAAACTCGTTGGCTTGCGTGCGTGCGCGGACAGCTGCCAACTGGCCGCCGCGTGTTTTGAGTGGCCGATAATAGTAGGCTACGCGTTCGTTGGTGACTTTCGTCTGATCGTAAAAACTTTTCTCCAAACCCTGGCGCACGAGTTTGTCCGAAGTTAGAGCCAGCGCTGTCACAATGCGACCTACGACCGGAAGAAGAAGATAGCGGGGTGCGAGCGAGCCGCTGCCCGTCACAGTCACGCCGGCGCTATCAATGAGAATCAATCTTTCCACGCGTTGTGGATTTTGTAGCGCGAAGTTTAGCGCTATCGCGCCGCCCATCGAATTGCCACACAGCCACGCCTTTTCTATTTTCAAATAATCGAGCAAGTGCCCAACGAGCGTCGCCTGGGCGCGCCTTGAATAATCGCCGTCTGGTTTGCCGGAAAAACCGAAGCCTTTGAGGTCAACAGCAATCACGCGGAAGTTCTGAGACAAAGGTTCGAAGACGTCCTTCCACGAATAGGTTGAGGAAGTGAAGCCGTGAAGCAAGACGAGCGGCGTTCCCGTTCCTTTTTCCTGATAGTGAATGCGCACGCCGTCGATGTCAGCGAAGTGGCTGTATTCAGCGTTTGGAATGCCGGCGCGAACTTCGTCAAAGGAAACGTCCGCCGGCCGCGCAAACCAAAAGACGATGAGCGCGATCACCGCAACCGAAAACAGAACCAGCAAGACCTTCAAAAGCTTTTTCATCATGGCTACTCCTTGCTAAGTAAGAGCGGGGGCAAGCCCTCCTTCCTAACCCCGAGCTGATTACAGTTCAGCCCTAATGCTTCTTGAGAGTCGTTCAAGCAAGAATGATCGCGCAAGTGAGAAAGTCTCGCAGGTTGGGAAGGCGGGCTTGCCCCCGCTCTTGTTACAATCCCTCATTCTATGAGTGCCTGTAGCTTCGGCGGCGCGATCAGCCGCCAGGCTTCGCGTACATGAAGCGCCAACTCCTCATCATCAACCCGATCAAGCTCAATGCCAATCCAGCCACGCACACCGACATAAGCTGGTCTGTAAAACTTCTCCGGGCTGGCTTTGATCAGTGCCGCTTGTACTCCGATTGCCGCTGGTAGCAGCACGGCAATGTGCCCATCGTTGTGATGGTTATTGGAACCCATTACAAATACTTTCTTGCGCACGAAGAAGGTTGGTTCGCCGTGCGAAAGCTTCTCCATCGTTTCAGGCAGCTCCATGCAAATCCGCCGCACGCGTTCCAGATGTTTCTCTCCTGAGCTCGGCTGGGGTTGCTTTGCTGTTCGTTTCATACTCGGTGGCCCTGCGGCCCAAAGAATTTTATACCGTACAAAAAGAGTGAAGTATAGGTAATGGACAACTAACTATTTCGCTTGATTTAATCAATTCAATAGGCGTATTTATCCATTACCTCGCATGTCCTGGAAGATCCGCTGAAATATTTTCTCAATTCTCTCATCCGCTAGGGAGGTAACAAAATGAAAAGACTATTCCGACTGACGGCGTCAACTCTGTGGTTGATCTTGGCCCTTAGTGTGTCTTCATACGGTTGGAGTGACACGGGGCATATGGCCGTCGCATTTGTCGCGTATCAGAGACTAAACCAGCAAGCCCGGGACCGAGTCGATGCGCTTGTACGCTTAAACCCCAGGTTTAATATCTGGTCCGGAATGATTCCTGCCGGAACCTCGGCAAAGAAAAAGCGAATGATGCTTTTTATGATCGCGGCCACCTGGCCCGACCAGATCAAGGGCGATGGTTTGCATCACCCTGATGGGCCGGCGGGTGGGAACCAGCCTCCCAATGACGGCACTGCGGCTGCGAATATCGGTTATTCAGACACGGCGATGCATAAGTATTGGCATTTCATCGACGAGCCGTTCTCACCCGACGGTACAACGCTACAGAACCCCTCCGTGCCAAACGCCGAGACGCAGATTGCGGCGTTTCGCGCGGTTCTGGCTTCGAATAGCCCGGACCCATTGAAGTCATATGATCTGGTGTGGCTGCTCCATCTCGTTGGCGACGTACATCAGCCACTACACTGCACTTCCCGATTCACGCACGGGCAGCCTAACGGTGACGATGGCGGTAACGGGGTGACGATACGCGACGGCAGCGTCACTAAAAAACTGCACGCGTTTTGGGATGGGCTATTAGGGACAAGTTCTGCTCCCCAGGCTGGGGTAACAGTGGGCCAGACACTGCCCGCGGTCAATGCCGGCCTGGCGGGAAATTTGGACCCGCGAGTGTGGATAACTGAAAGTTTCACCGCAGCTAAAAGTAACGCCTACAAGCAGCCTCCAATCGGAATTGGGTCAGGACCATTTACGATCCCCTCGACGTATCGCAATGCGGCCCGAACCCTGGCAAAGCAACGTGTAGCCCTCGGCGGCGCTCGACTGGCAAACATTCTGAATAATGAACTGAGGTAGATTCGTCAGCGAATTTCACCTTTGGTGAAGTGAACTTGCTGCATCACGGCTATGCCGCCCATGTGGTGGCTCTGCCTCACCGAATAGAGGATTCCTGGATCTTGGGCTGCGCCCAAATAAGGGCGAAGCCCCAATGACCACGGTAAAATGCTCCGGAACATCAAAGACCTTCCGCACATCGAGGGCAGGGAGGGTGGACCTTATTCGACAAGCAGATTTTTGGTTTCCGCTTCGCGCATCGCTTCTTCTAAGTCCTTCTGCTTGATGCCCTCACTTCCGTGATACCTGATGAATTGCGGAATTAAAGCAGAAATTACCACTGTGCCCACGACGCACAAAATTCCGCCCGAAACGATCGAGGTTCTGACATTATAAAGAGTAGCTACTATTCCCGCTTCCGCGTCGCCGAGTTTCGGTCCCGAGGTGTAGCTGATCATTTCTAATCCGGCTAGCCGCCCGCGCAGGTAATGGGGAATCGTCTGACTCCAGATTGTCATCCGGAATACTCCGCTAATCATATCGAAACCGCCGGCCAGCGCGAGAAAGAATAAAGCTAAATACAGATTTTGCGCCAAACCGAAAAAGATCATAGCTACGCCCCAGAGCGCAGCCGCTACGGCAACGAACAAGCCGTGGCGGTTGACTTTCTTTGCCCAGCCGGAAGTCAGAGTGGCAACGAGTGCGCCCACGGACGGCGCTGCATAGAAAAATCCGACTGTCCCGGCGCCGAAATTAGCGGCCATCGCCGGAAAGAGGGCAGTCGGCATGCCGAAAAACATGGCGTTCATATCAATCAGATACGTGCCGAGAATTTCTTTACGTCGCCAGGCGTAATGCAAACCTTCCACGACGGATTTCAATGTCGGGCGTTCCTCGATTTGCGTTGGCGCCGCCACCGCCCGAATCAGAAACACGGCCGTGAGCGAGGCAACAAAAGTTACTAAGTCTATCGAGTAAGCGATGCTGGCCCCGTATCTCGCCAGGACAATTCCGGCGACTGAGGGACCTAATATTGTCGTCACGTTCCAGCGCAGTGAATTAAGAGCACTCACTGACGACATCAGATCCAGAGGCACTATTTTTTGCAGCAGCGATTCAAACGAAGGACGCTGCAGGGCGACCAGGCCGGCATGAAGCGCGGCGCACACAAAGAGTAGCCACACCTGCGGATACTTGAGAGTCGCATTGAAGACGAGCATTGCCGTCACCAACGTTTGTCCAATCTCCGTCAGCCGCAACATTTTTCGTTTGTCGATAAAGTCGGCATATGCGCCGCCGACAAACGCCATCAGCAGAATCAAAGCAAACTCCGAGGCGCTCAGTAAGCCAACTAATAGCGTAGAACCAGTCAATTGATAAACCTGGACCGGCACTACCACAAAGCTCATCGCCGTGCCGAAAGCGGAGATCAGTTGGCCAAAAAAGAGCAGACGATAGTCGCGGGAGATTCGTAAAGGCGAGATGTCTAGAAACATTAATTCTCAGCATAACATCAGAACCATCAAGCGGTAGCCACCGGGTGCTAAGATCAAGTTGTGTATTCGCACGCGACTGCTAGTGTAGTCCGTCGTTAAAAAGGGTCTTAAGTTGAGTGCTTGCATCCGGTCGCTACCGCTCCCGGTTCTCTACCGAATCCCCGCTCTGAAGGTAAAGCTTTCGCAAACTGAGCTGCCGCCTATCCCGCAATCTATTGACGAATCATACTTCCAGCGAATACGATTTCGCTCGTTTGGCCCACTCATTCAATCCCGGGCCGAACGCGCACCAAGCGCCGGCTCTCAACCTGATTCGCTGATTGGAATCCCGCCATCGGAATTCAGGCTCAACTTGCGACTGCTTTAACGAAGGGAGACTCATCATGGTGGTCCTCGCTCGCATCCTCATGGCCGTGCTCGGCCTCTTTCTGCTCCTGGCGGCAGTTTTAATAGGCGGCTCGATCGCCGGGTTCCTGGGCAGCGGCTATATGATCGTTAGCGCGCTGCTGGTGATAGTCTCATGGGGTGTTTTCGCCGGGCTGGCTATCAACGCGATAAGACTTGCCAACGCCGCAGCCAATGGCAGCGGAAACCTTACACAAGCTTTGCTCTGGGCGAACAGACTCTTTGTGACGGTCACGATCCTGGCGGCTGTGACTGGTCTCGCTCTGGCGTTCCTGGCGTTTGTAGGCTGCGGGCCGCTCTGGCTTTCGAGTCTCTATCACTGGGGCGGGATGGTCGGTACCGTTCTGGGCCTTCTGACCTTTTTCTTGTTGCCGGCTGTCGTGCGGGCGTGCGTGGGGGAAACCGACGAATACGCCCGGTTTCACCGGTGGTGGTGGGTTGTCTTCGTGCCGTTAGGGGTCGTTGTGCTTTGGGGACTTGCCTGGCTTATTCCCTATCTCATCCTCAAAGGCGACATCAATGAGAGTGAGTATCAGGCGGTCGACCGCGTCTACCTGCTGCCGTTCCCCGGTGGCGAAAGCACTTGGGTGATTCAGGGAAACAACTCCTCGCTTAATCATAACAATGCGCACAGCGGCCAGAAATTTTCCTGGGATTTCCGGCGTCGCTGTGGCACGCCTGTGCTTGCTGCGCGCGCTGGGACCATTCAAAGTGTGACCGATACCAACGATGGAATGGGTGGACAGAACAACCAAATCAGTGTGGCTCACAGCGACGGTACCGTAGCTTTTTACCTGCACATTCAGAAAGGCAGTGTGCCGGCTCGGTTTCGCACAGCAGGAGCTGCGGTTAGTCAGGGAGATGAAATTGCAAAAGTGGGCAGCGTCGGAAATAGCATGACGGGCCACATCCACTTCATGGTGAAGCGCGGCGCCTCGACCATCGGGGCACGCTTCACAGACGTGAATGATGACAACGGAATCCCACGCACGTTCAATTCCTACACATCAGGAAATCGGAGAGTCCCGTAGGTGGGTAAAAACCTCGACAGTTTGCTGCGCGGACTGACCACTCGAGGCATCGTCATCGTGTCAATCGATAGATCAACACGGCAGCGCGCTTGATCTGTCTGGGTAGCGTACCCAGATCGGCATACTCGCCGCGGGCGTGCGCGCCTCCGCCGGTTGCGCCCAAACCGTCAAGACCAGGAATCAGGTGTGTGACATACGCAACGTCGCCCGCTCCTCTTTCGCCTGGGCCCAGCGCTTCAATCTTTCCGAAACCAAGATCCTGGCTTACAGCGTCGAGCTGTTTGAGCAACTGGTAATTACCTTGGGTTGGTGGCATGGAGGGAATGCCGTCGAAAAAAGTGATTCTCGCCGAAGTGCCAGGCAAGCTTCTGGCGACAATTTCCCTCATCCTGGCGCGCGCCGCTTCCTTCTGTTCCGCGGTTATGAAACGCAAATCTCCACGCACGATCACTTTCGCCGGAACCACGTTTGTCTTTCCTCGCGTTGTCAGGCTCTGGTCTTTGACGTCAACTTCCGTTCCTCCTGAGATCACCGAGGGATTAAAAGTAAGATACTGTTCGCCGCGGACTGTTTCGTAAAACTGATTGAGAATTCGCGCCGCTTCAAAGATGGCGCCGTTGCCCATACTCGATTTGAAAATTTGCGAGGAGTGTCCGGTCCTGGCGGTAACTTCAAGCAGCCAGTCGCTACTGCCGCGTCGCGCCACCGTTGCGATGTTACTGCCGCCGTTTTCAAAACTCAGTGCCAGATCGCTGCGTTTGGCGGCGGCGATCATGTCGCCGCGACTAGCCTCCACCGGGTCTCCTGAATCTTCCTCATCACCCGTGAGCAGCACAATAACGCTTGCGTCTTTGAGCGCGCCGGTGTCGTGTAGCGCCTTCAAGGCAAAATATAAAACGACATCGCCCGCCTTCATGTCTGACGAGCCGGTGCCGAATGCCTTGTTACCTTCACGCCGGAATCTCTCGCCACTCAGCACCGTGTCCAGGTGACCAAGCAGCAGGATCCGTTTGCCTTTGCTCCCAGTCTTTTCGGCGAGCAGGTGTCCCGCGCGTTTCATCTCAGGCGGCATGCTTATCCATTTGGCTGTGAAACCCAGCGACTCAAACGCAGCTTGAAATACTGTACCCACCTGTTTGACACCGGCGAGGTTTTCGGTCGGGCTTTCAATGTTGACTGTCTTTTCCAACAGACCGATAGCCTCGTTTGTGTGCGCGTCGATATAGTCGACAAGTTGCTGTTCTTCGGCTGAAATCTTCTGGGCGTAACTGAACGTGGAAAACAAAATAACAAACACAATCGCGAAGGCGAGCCTGACGAAGGAGTGTGGCCACCTGGATAGCCCGGTTCCATTGGTAGTCGTTTTTCTCATTAACTCGTTGTCCTCTCTTAGAACTCGAGAATCTACTGGCAATATCAATAGCGTGCTGTTGCGCCAGAGTTGCATAGCGGATCAGGTTGCAACAACCTCAACTTCGTAGTGGCACTTAATGCAGAACCGGGAGCGACCGGATGCTAGATTCAACTTGGCATACGCATCTCAGGTTGCATGGTTGTTGAGACTAATTATCAAGGCTGACTTGAGTGCTAGCATCCAGTCGCTGCCGCTTCTGGTTCTGTACAGAGTCTGCCCACGTTGCCTCGAGCCTCGAGTCTTTTTCACTGCGGACGACGGTTTGAGTTATCCATGTCCGAAAAGATCAGCCACCGTCCGTCCTCGCTCTTGCGCAACGTCAAGGTGAACTTGCCGTCGTCGGCTTTTCCATGTTCGGCACTGTAGCCGCCAATGATGTACCCCACGTCCCCGTTCGTCGCGTACGCAAACGCACGCAGGGAGAGTGGTGAGCCGGCGTGGGTATACAGCTTCTGGATCGCTGTCCTTCCTTTCACCGGGATTCGGCCCTGCGCCAGAACAAATCCATCTTCCGCAAACAAGAGCGACAGCGCGGCCGCGTCGCCCTCCTTCCAGGCAGTTTCATAGTCCGTCAACACGCGCGCCAGCTCCGACGGCAGAGTCACCGCCGACTGGCCGGCCTCTGCTGCGGGAACTTCTTTTTTGGCCCCTTCTTCTTCGCGCGGCATCCTCGTTGATTGCCAATTCACGACCTGCCACCTGCCGTTGCGCTTCAGGAAGGTGCCGCTGTTTAGGTAGTTCGTAGATTCAGTCGCACCGTTCTTCAAAGTTGATCCGACTAAACGAAATGCGACAATCGCCGTGTTTCCATATTGCTGGATGCGAATCTCTTCGGCGCTGTAGACGGTTGTCGGATCTCCTGGCTTGAGCGCCGGCGCCGAATGCACGTCGTGCATGATGTCTGACTTGCCGCGCCGCCGTCCGGCTGACCCCGTATAGATCACATCTTCAGCCCAGAAGCGATCATGCACACCCGGATCGTTGTGCGACGCTCCTGCCAGAAACTGATTCAGCAATCTGGTCAGCTCGTTGGCATCCGGCGCCGTCTGCGCGTGGAGTCCAATCGTTGGTGTCAGTATTAAGATGGCCAAGGAAAGAAGTCGTTTCATGCGTTTCCTCCTCACACCCCTCTCGTAGTTGGAGCGCGCCGCTCCTTCCCTAGTTGCTCTCGAAAGGCCTTCTCAGTTTGTTTAATAAAGCGCTTGTATCCACGGCCGTCAATGAAAGGATTGGGCTGTTTGCGTCGTGCCAAAAGCTCCGCCTTCTCTTGCATCGAATAGAACGAACCATGCGAAGCTAAGAACACGTCACAAGGCAACCCCTTCAGAACGCGAAATGTTCGAGCATAATCGTCGGCTATCGTCGGATAGAGAGAATTGCCAACCAATTTGTAGCCTGGAACGGTAGTACTGCCCACAAAGACAACGTCATATTTCTTCCGACCTTCCTTCACTTTCATTGTCCAGGTAGTGCAACCTTTAGTGTGGCCGGGCGTCAAGTACGCAGTCATGCTGACGCCCCCGAGTTCTACTCGATCCCTATCGTGCAAAATTCGATCGGCATTGACTGGTGAATAAGACAGCCTATTGCCGAAATGAAAGTCACCCTGGCCGCCGTTAGCAAGCAACGCGGCATCGGCTTCGCTCGCCATGAGTCTAGCCCCTGTCATTTCCTTCAACGAAGCTAACCCTCCAGCGTGGTCGAAATGAGCATGACTGTTGAGCAGAATCTTCACGTCCTGCAAACGAAAGCCGAGCCGGGCAATGTTTTGTTTGATCTGGGGGGCCGTTTCCGCAAAGCCGCCATCGAGCAGGATGTGACCTGCGGGCGTAACAATCAAAAACGAAGTGACCTCCGCCGCTCCGACGTAATAGATATTGCCGATTACCCGGTAAGGTTTTACCGGCTGATTCCAGGACCGACTCGTCTCATCTGCTTGTGCATTGGCACCTGATGGACAAAGCAGTAGGAGCACAATCAAGAAGAGACAGAGCGGAAAGTGCAGCTTTACATTCATATCTGACGAACTTCAAGGTGTAATTAGCCGGTGAAAGGCGGTGCTGACACCCGATATTCGGGCGCGCGGCTCTCCCGCCTGATGTGCGAAAGCTCTATGACCTTCCGGAGCGACTCATTAGTTTTCCGGGCCCTAAGGAGCTTTATGCTGGCCTCGGACCTGCTCAACCAATTGCTTGAGATGTTCCACCGGCCGCACGCCGCTCAGCGTTGCTCGCCTATTCGCAATGAACGCTGGAACGCCGGTCACACCAAACCTCGCTGCGGCACGTTCGTCTTCCAGGACGCTCTTTTCAAACTCGTGGGTCTTGAGCGCTTGCCGCAATAAATCACTTTCCAATCCTAATTCTTGGGCGAGCGACGCGAGGACATCTACATCCCCGATGTCTTCACCTCTTTCGAAGAAGGCGCGAAAGATTTCGGCGTGGTAATCCTCGAAGCGTCCCTGCGAGCGCGCCCAGTGGGCCGCTCGGTGCGCCAGCCGCGTGCGCGGCTGTACTGGAGGCAACTTCATCGTGATACCTAAACTCTCGGCCAGGGGATAGACCGAAGTGCTCCACGCGCGCTGCAAGTAGTCACCCTGCGGATCGAGTGCCGGCACAGGCTCAGGGCGCAACTCAAATGCGCGCCAGATAACTTCTAAATCCGGGTCCCATTTCACCAGTTCATGTACGGCTGGCTCCGCCAACCAGCAAAATGGTCAAACGTAGTCAGAGAAGATTTCGAGTTTCACTGCTTTCATATGAGCCGCACGGAGGGTAAACGACATTTGACAGGATTTACAAGATTTACAGGATAGAGTTTATCAGCGGCGTTTTAGGTTTGTATTCGCGAAACTTACGTTTCACTTGTACTGAAGGCCCGAAGTTTAGCAAGAGGCCGCAGTCGATGTTTGTAGCGGTCAAATAGTTTACTAGTTGCACTTCATGTTGCTTGACCAGCATCTGAGCAGCCTTAAGTTCGATTACGACCCGGTCATTGACCCACAGATCAGCGTAATATTCCCCTACTACTTGACCGTCATACGTGACATTGATTGGCTCCTGCTGTTTGACTCTCAGCCCGAGTTTTTCAAGCTCGATTCGAAGGGCGTTTTCATAAACTTTCTCAAGGAAACCGGGCCCTAGTTTGTTATGGACGGTATATGCGCAACCAATAATCTTCTCGGTGACATCGTCGTCTTTCATCGTCGCTCGCTGGATAACACAAACGTTTGGACAGGATTTACAGAATTTACAGGATAACATTCTGATCTAAAGACCAGGTTGGCGCAATTCGAGGTACCGAGTTCATACAAAGTTTCTTGTAGATCTTGTAAATCATGTTAATCCTGTCCAAAACGACTTGACAGGATTTACAGAATTTACAGGATAACGTTCTGATTTAGGGACTAGCCTCGCGCATGGAGACTCCGAGTCTATACAAAGTTTCTTGTAGATTCCTGTTAATCCTGTCGAACGCTTTGATAAACCTCAGCGCCTGCGGCAACGAACTCTTCTGCCTTTTCTTTCAGGCCGACATCCAGGGCCGCCCGTTCGTCGATCTGTTTTTGTGCCGCATACTCGCGCACGTCCTGAGTGATCTTCATTGAGCAGAAGTGTGGGCCGCACATCGAGCAGAAGTGAGCGAGCTTGGCGCCTTCCTGCGGCAACGTTTCGTCGTGATACTCGCGCGCGACCTCCGGATCGAGTGAGAGGTTGAACTGATCTTCCCAACGGAATTCGAACCGGGCCTTGGACAACGCGTTGTCCCTGTATTGTGCCCCGGGATGGCCTTTGGCCAGATCTGCAGCGTGGGCAGCAATCTTGTAGGCGATCACGCCGTCCTTCACGTCTTTCTTGTTAGGAAGGCCGAGGTGTTCCTTCGGCGTTACGTAACAAAGCATCGCGGTACCGTACCAACCAATCATCGCTGCCCCGATTGCCGAGGTGATGTGGTCGTAGCCCGGCGCGATGTCAGTCGTTAGCGGGCCGAGTGTGTAGAACGGCGCTTCCTGGCAAGTCTCGAGCTGCTTGTCCATGTTCTCCTTGATCAAATGCATGGGCACATGACCGGGACCTTCGATCATCACCTGACAGTCATGCTCCCAGGCGATCTTAGTTAACTCGCCAAGCGTTTCGAGTTCGGCAAACTGCGCTTCATCGTTCGCGTCGGCAATCGAACCGGGACGCAAACCATCGCCAAGCGAGAAGGAAATGTCATAAGCAGCCATGATCTCGCAGATCTCGCGGAAGCGTGTGTAGAGAAAACTCTCCTCATGATGCGCCAGACACCACTTTGCTAAAATTGAGCCTCCTCGACTCACGATTCCGGTAGTTCGTTTAGCAGTTAGCGGAATATAGGGCAGGCGCACGCCCGCGTGAATGGTGAAATAGTCAACACCCTGCTCTGCTTGTTCGATCAGAGTGTCGCGGAAGATTTCCCACGTAAGGTCTTCTGCCTTGCCGCCCACTTTTTCCAGCGCCTGATAAATAGGTACAGTGCCGATGGGCACAGGCGAGTTGCGAATGATCCACTCGCGCGTCGCATGAATATTCTTACCCGTCGATAAGTCCATGACGGTGTCCGAACCACACTTAATAGCCCAGCGCATCTTTTCGACTTCGTCGTCTATTGAAGACAAGACTGCGGAGTTGCCGATGTTGGCGTTAATCTTCACCAGGAAGTTGCGGCCAATGATCATCGGTTCGGATTCCGGATGATTGATGTTTGTCGGGATGATCGCGCGCCCACGAGCAACTTCATCGCGAACAAATTCGGGCGTGACGTACTCGGGGATCGCGGCGCCGAAGGAAATGCCTTTATGTTGGTGGAACAACGAATCGCGAGCGGCCTCTCCCGTACCGTTGCGGGCGAGACGCCCGCGGTCCCAGTGTTCAGGATCGCCGTTGCGCTCAGCGTTGGATACCGCTTCTCGTCCGAGGTTTTCGCGGATGGCGATGAATTCCATCTCGGGCGTGATGATTCCCTGACGTGCATAGTGCATCTGCGTCACGCATGAACCTTGCTTCGCCCGCAAAGGTGTGCGCCGCAACGCCGGAAAATCTTCCAGCCGACCCTTTTCCTTTTGGCGCGCCTGGTTGGCAGCGTCAAACGTCAGGTAGCCATCATCAATCGGTGTCAGCTCACGGCCTTCGTACACTTCGACATCACCGCGCGCGAGAATCCAATGACGACGCAGCGACGGCAACCCTTCGCGGGCGTCGCCACGGACGGCAGGATCACCCCATGGCCCACTCGTATCGTAAACGCGCACCGGAGCGTTCTCTTCCAGAGTGTTATTGAAAGTCCGTGTCTGGTTTTGCGATATCTCGCGAAACGGAACGCGCACGCCGGGTTGCTTGCCGTCGACGTAGATGCGACGCGAATTCGGCAACGCCTTGTCACTATTGCCCGACATGGTTTCGTTCTCTGCTGGTTTAATTGCGGCACTCATAAGAACTCCATTTCTTCTCTGTGCGTCCTCAGTGTTCTCTGTGACTCTGTGGTGATGAAAGCATTATCAACAAAAAGGGCCCGGAATATTGATAGAGTGGGGCAGAGATTCAAAACAAAAACCGCTCCACCCTGATCAAAAGGACGGAACGGTCATTGGATAACTGTTTCTCCCTTCGACGGTGCTAACCGTATCAGGTTCAAGGGGTCTCACTCGAAGTGACTCTCAGCCGCGCGTCTTTTAAAAGGAACGCGGCTCCCCCGAAAGCTGTCTAAACTGTCAAATCCAAGTTGCAATTCTAAATCTGTTTGTCAGCGCGTGCAACGGCGCGACGACCATGGCACAATTACGATTCCCCCGGCGAACCAAAACACGGTATTAATCAATCTGAAAGGAAAACGATATGGCGGTAGAAGAAGGCAAACGATTTGTAGATTTCAGCTTGCAAAACCAGGATGGCAAGACTGTGAAGTTAGATGATTTCGCGGGCAAGTGGCTCGTAGTTTACGTTTACCCGAAGGACGATACGCCGGGTTGCACTATTCAAGGAAAATCATTCACCGCCTCGAAACAGGACTTCGACGACGCGAACATTGCGGTGGTGGGCGTCAGCGCGGACGACGTGGCTTCGCACAAAGACTTCTGCAACAAGTTTGCGTTCACGATAGACTTACTAGCCGATCCGAATCACGAGCTGCTATCGGCGGCGGGCGTGGGACAGAGCGATTACAAAGGCACGATGTACTGGGACCGCACTTCTTTTGTGATTGATTCGGAAGGCCGGCTGCGCCGGATCTATCTAAAAGTAAATCCCGAAGGCCACGAGCAGCTGCTGTTGAACGACATTAGAGAAATGCAACAGGTTGTCTGAACCTTTCGTTGACAAAAGGCATTCGGGGTCATTTAACAACGTAAAAAACGTATGGCTCGTTCGTCAGGAGCACAGTGCATTGGGAGCAAGGCCGGTCTCTGCTGAGCACCATCGCGCCGGAGGGAAGGGCGAAATCGCGGTCGACACGAACAAACTCCGTTTGCTCCATTCTTTTTTCAGTCGCATACCACAAGGCTTCCACATATGACGGCTGGCCCGAACCATCAATCAAGTAGATTGGTCGGTTAGGAAATACAATCGCCTCGTCGAAGATTTCTTGATAAGCCACGTCAAAATAGTCTCGACGTTTTGGCCCTTCGCGATGAAAAACCCATTGGAAGTATGCTGCCTGCAAAGCTGCCAGGACCAGCACTGAAATCAGCGCGATCCGCCGCTTGCGGTGATAAGCATGGCGGGACCCCTCAAATGCTGAACTCTCGTTGCGTTCCTGCGTGCGCCACCCGTCGAGCAGCCAGGTAATGGCCGGAATGGTGATCACAAGAAGGAAGATTGGCAGCGCAATTAGTCGTAACGTATGAAACTGGTCGATTGAAATCGCTCCGGGAATAATTGAGATAGCCAGGCCGAACACCAGGAAGAGCCACCACCGATCGCGGCGATGTTTGATTAGCACCACGACTATTCCCATCAGCGATAACACCAGCGCGCCGACCAGGAAGCTCCCAAGTGAGCCTGGTACATGATGGCGGGGATTTGGATCACCCTCAATCAGCCATTGCCAAACATTAAGCTCCTGCAAATAACGCGACAAGAATTTGGCTGGAACTTCCGAGAGAGGAGTAGAACGCTGAATGTAGGAAACTTCATAAAAACGCTTAGTTAGCGCCCCCGGATGGTCGCGTCCAAAAGCTACAAGAGGTATTAGCGACAGGGCATAGAGAGCAATTGTTAATACAGCTCCGGCCAAACGGCGTCGATTGGTGGCGAAAAGCAGCAAACCAAGGGCGAGAAGTGGGGCGAGGATCCTTCCACTTGAGTAGCTGTAGGTCAGCAGCGTTAGGGACGCGGCGATCTTCACGGAATCAGCAGGGCGCCATAGTGTTCGCGTGTGCGCAGTGTGGACCGCTAGCAGAAACAAAACGAGGAAAAGAGGAAACAAGAATGTTTCGATGACGAGCCTGCTGACTTCAAACAACCACGGCGTGAATACAGCAATGAGCGCTACCGTCAGACCGACCATCCTCTTACCGGAAACTCGCCGGGCCAACACTCCCAGCAGCACCGCGGCACAAAAGACCGAAACAGAACTCACCAGTCTTGCAAGCCGAGTACTAGGGTTAAGTAGTGAGAAAACCCCCGCCAGAAGATAGATCTGAGTGGGGCTTGCGTATTGGATGTGGGAGCCGTAATACAGTTGACACATGAGCGGCCAGTGCACGCCCGCCTCGTTTGCTCCGGACTTTGCAATCAGGTAAGCGTTGTAAGAAATCCCTGCTTCATCAATAAAGAACCCTGGCGGGTTGTGATTGAGACCTGTTACATACAGGGCGAGAACGAGGATAGCGACCAATAAGAGCGCCAAACCTATCGGGTGAGCTCTAATAAACTTTCGAAGCACGGCATTTTGTGATCGATCCTGAGCCCCCTTGGTCAGAGTCGTAAGCGCACTCGCTAACAGAATTGTGCGAGCGCGAGGCGTTGGTTGGCGCAACTCAGTTGCCGATTAGCGACGCCAGCCGCCGCGATCACCTTTGGCTCAACCACCGATGAAACTCATGCTTCGTGAGGGTGAGACGAAGCCGGGTTCGTTGATGTAGTGGCGCGGCTCTTTTTTCATCACGACGCTTTCAATGAAATTGATGATTTCAGCGCGAGTGGCACCGAGGCGCACGACGTCGCGCAGCGAGTGTTCGACAGTTGAGAAAAGGCAGGTGCGAATTTGGCCGTCGGCGGTGAGCCGGATACGCGAGCAGGCGCCGCAGAAAGGTTCCGTAACGGGCGCGATGATCCCGATTTCACCGGGGGCGCCGTCAGCAAAACGATAACGCGAAGAAGTTTCCGAACCACGATCGATGTCGATCGGAGTCAGGGGAAACCTTTCGTTAATGCGTTCACGAATCTCGCGACCGGAAACAACATCGGCGCGCGACCAATCGTGGCCTGAGTCTAGCGGCATAAACTCGATGAAGCGCATCTTCACGTCGTGCTCGCGGGCAAAGGCGGCAAAGTCGGCTACCTCATCTTCGTTGTGACCGCGCACGATAACCGCGTTGATCTTGATTGGCTCCAGTCCTGATTCTTTCGCCGCTGCGATTCCAGCCAGCACGCGATCCAGCACATCGACGCCCGTCATCTGCTTGAAAGTGTCGCGTTTCAAACTATCAAGACTGATCGTAATGCGATCCAGTCCAGCGTCTTTCAACCCTCGAGCGCGATCGGGTAGGAAGTAGCCGTTTGTGGTTAGGGCCAGATCCTGAAGGCCTTTCGGCTTTAGTTGCGTGAGTTTGGTAATGATCGTCTCAATGTCGCGCCGCATCATCGGCTCGCCGCCGGTCAAGCGGATCTTTTGAATGCCGAGCGAGACGAAGATGTCGCAAACGTACTCAATCTCTTCGTACGAAAGCATCTGCTCTTTCGGGGCTATTGGCGGCTCGCCGTGGGGCAGGCAATAGAAACAACGAAAATTGCAGCGGTCGGTTAA
>DASXQM010000113.1:0-6760 GCA_036507195.1 Pyrinomonadaceae bacterium
ATATTAGAAAACGAGGCGGCGCTATCTTTTGTGATTACCGCTACGGGCATGTCTTCGTTTATCACAACGGTGCAGAATCTTACTATGCCGCCAGGGGTTTCCGTGGTTCGCTAAGGGTCTGAATTTTGCACAGAGATCGCTCCTACGGAGCTGACAGAAGATTGGGCGCATACTCGAATAAACGTTTCGGCGCTACGCGGGCTGGCAATCTGTAACAACTGCATGTGTGCTTTTATACTTTCGGACTTTTCAAAACCCAAGTCCGTTCAGGATTCACAAACAACATTTCAGCAACGTGTTGACCGGGTAGTTCTACACTACGCCCTGCAGTCAAAGCTGCTTGAAACGGACTTTGCCGCAGATGCGGAGAGTGCCATGAAAGTGGCGATGTGCAAGCTCGAGCTTTGCCGTCGCGATCAAAAGTTTGGCGGGGGCGGCCAGCTCCCCCGAGTTATTCCCGCTTCTCCGTCTGAGCGAACGGTGCGATTCGTCTTCGATGGGAAGGAGTATAAGGACCAACTCACAACGTTCGATGCATCTGCGCTTTATGGACCAGTGCCTTCAGTGCCTTTTCAGCTCCCGGACGGACCGGTGACCCTTCTTTCGAATCGCGAATTAGTGAATAAAGCAATTCTCAGTTGGAACAGTGACAATCACATCGGCACCGATCTCTCTCTCATTGCGTCCATAGCTTTGATGGGAGGCCATTTTGCATTACTTATGTGGGCCTGGAGCGTTGGGATCGCCTTATTTGTGTACATCGCCTCGCTCCTTCTGGGCATTGGCATTCCGATATCTACTATTGCAATGATCGCGGGATCCGGTTTTTTCATCGGCGCGGCGTTCGGCTTGGTATCGGCGGTCGCTTGCTACGAGAAAGGCGACTACGACATGTCGATGATGGGATTGTTCCCCATCATCTATCGCTATGGCAAACTCCTGGACAAAGACTCGTACGACCACATTCTTCATAAACTCCTCAGAAAACACGTCTCGGGCGGAGCCAACAAAGTGCACGAAGTCGATCATGTGTGTGGAAAGAAGGTGCTGTCGTTCCTGCCGAAGAATTGGATAGGGGAGACGGAGAACCACATCCTGATGATAGAGACGGCACGCTTCCTGACCAACCAGCTCCTCTTGCTCCCCAACCCTGTTGCCGTTCCATCCGTGACTCCTCCCTACGACCCAGCCTTCGATAATTCTGTGAACGGAATGCGTCAATGGATGCTGAATCATCTCCAGAAGTATCTGCAGAACGATTTCTGGGAATTCAACTCCAGAATTTACTCCCGGTTCGTTGCCCTTGCGCTACAGAATCTCTATGAATTTTCCGCCGATCCGGACGTAAAGAAGGCGGCTAAGATTGTGTTGGACTACCTATCTGCCAAGTTTGCCGTGACGAGCAACGGTTCCCGGCGTGCAGGGCCTTTTCGGCGGCACAACGACAATCGAGACAAGAGCCCGCTTTTTGATGAGTTCAGCGATGCAGAAACCTGGAGGTTTCTGATGCTTACGGGTGATGCGCTGATGCTAGGCAGTCTTCCGCCCGGCAAAGAAGAAGAGATTCTCGGTAAGGAGTCCTACACGTTGGTGACCGCAGCGCTTGGTCGCTATCGGGTGCCCGAACTTCTGCTCGACTTGATGTTAATGCCAGAAGCGACGCCTCCTGCGACGAGTTTGCCAAACCGCTACCTTCAACTTATCCGCCACGGAGCATGGGACCATGGATACGGCGATCCGGCCATGGAGATCACGTTTAGTTCCAACAAGTATCTAATCACGGGCGGTGGAATATTCGCCAACGCGCGCGGAGATGAAGAAGCGTGGGCACTGCCCACCAACTTGATGCTCACTGCGCCTAACGCAACTCGAAGTTCGGATTGGAGGGATTTTATTCGGATTGAGGGAACAGTTGAAGAGAAAGCGCGCGCCAATACAGGGGTGGCGCCGGGCTTCGCCTGTGGCTTGAATCCGAGAATTCCCGACTGGATCCTCGAATTAAAAATGAGAGGCAATCCATCGCTCATCGAAACAACGCATACGAACTGGACCTTTATCAACTTTGCCTGTAACGAATTTCCTTTCGGGGTCTACGTTGTTGTGTTCGAGAAAAAGTGCGATAGCGAACTCTCAAGAGTATTTGCAGGTCAACACGGGAAATTTGGGTTTTTTGCGGTGGTCGAGGTGGAGATGGTGGACCAAGATAACCACTTTACGAGCTTCAAATCGGATGTTTTATCGCTTAACAGCTCCAAAACCTACACCGCAGAAGGCATAAATAACTTCTTGTTCCCTACCGGACTGGGAGGTGATATTGATTTTGTATGCCTGCCGACACAGAACGGAAACTACGAGCCGCTTCTTTGGACTATAGTGAAAATCAATGGTAAAGCCGTTGGACGGAACATTAACAATTGGGACCTGGCCACAAGTTCTCTGTTTTCCCCAGACGGCCAACAGACTTCCCTCGAGGATTGGATTATTAGGTCAGAAAAGCACTTTGGCTGCGTAATGGTCGACAATCCCCGGTTGGACCATCGGCTGGTGCTCGACTTAAGCGACGCGATGAACCCTCGAACGGCGTATGTGATGGACCATCGATTCGATTCTGGATGCCGTTGCCCGCTGTCCAAGGAATGCGAACGGAAGCATCCGATCAAGTAGGTCGAGGCAATTGAGTTACACACAAACCGGCTTGTGATCGTAAAGGTTGTTGGAGCCCAGCGTTCAAAAACGTATGCGCATACCTTTGTCCAACCGAAGGTGCGATTGGCCGTTTGGAAGGTTGCTTCTCCTTTCGCTCAAACGGGCTGGAGATTGGCATGATTGTTTTGGAGAGTCCGGTACCTGAACCAAACATCCGCACAAAATTCTTATTTAGGTGCCTCGGTCGGGCCTCTCTGTGTTCCACCTGTGTTGGGACTATGGAATAATGACGCCACTATAACTCGCACTGCCCAGGGCGCCGAGGTAGTTTCATGTCTCAGAGTCGCACCTCCATTATCTCGACAGGAATATTCCCTCATTCCTTAACCGTTATTGGGATCCTCTGTGCCGTCTTAGCGAGCACATTTCAACTCAGCGTGGAGGCGCAAAAACTCGTTCCTGAAACTCGTGCGGAAGGGTTCGGGCAGACAAACGCCGGGCAGGAAGTTACTACGCTTGAACCTGGCAAGCCCATCGAGCGAGAACTCTCGGCGGGTCAAAAACATGACTATGAGATTGCGCTTACGGAAGGGCAATTCATCAGTGTACAGATCAAGCTGCGGGGCATAGATGTCCGCGTGACGCTCCAACCGCCGACCGGCGATCCAGTTGAAGTGTTAAATGCTCTTGGAACATTGCAGGAAGGGTTCTTCCATCGGGTGGCTCAGTCGTCTGGAATCTACCGGCTCACTGTTCACGCGCGAACGAAGGCCCCTGCCGGTCGTTATGAAATCGTCGTCGCGGAGCTGCGCACGGCGACCGAGCCTGATCGGGCGTTGCAGGAGGCGCGAGAGTTACTGGTGGAATCGCTTCGGCTCAATCGTGAAGGACGGTACGGTGAAGCCCGTCCGTTGTTGATTCGTGCGCTTGAGATTCGTGAAAAGGCGTCGGGGCCGGATAGCTTCAGTCTGGTGCAGCCACTCAACATGCTGGCGGGTAACCTGGAGGAAGCGGGTGACCATGCGGGCGCGGAGCCGCTGCGCCTACGCGCCCTGAAGATTGTTGAGAGGAGCCGAGGGCTGGATCATCCTGAAGTAGCTCGCCATCTTGGCTACCTCGGAAGCCATTATGCCGAGAGGGGCATTGATCTAAAGGCGGAAGAAATGTATCAGAGAGCCCTTGCCATCTTTGAAAAAGCGCAGCTTGTGGAGAGTCACATCGTCGCCGCTATGCTCGGGGATCTGGGGAACATTTATTACGCGAGAGGCGATTACGAAAACGCTGAAAAGCAATATCAACGGGCGCGAACCCTATGGGAAAAACTGCTGGGGCCGGATCATTTTCACCTTGAGCCGACATTTATCTTCTTAGGGCGTGTTGCATACGACGCAGGCGACTATACGAAGGCCAAAGCCATGTTTGAGCGCGCGCTGTTTCTGCGTGAAAAAGCTATGGGGCAGGACGAATCAGGAATCCCCAAGCGCTTCAATGATCTGGCCATGCTTTATTCCACGACGGGCGACTACGCGCAAGCTGAAGCACTCTACCTGCGTGCACTGTCGGTTTACGAGAAAGCCGGAATGAGTGATCCAAATGTTCAAGACACTTTGTTCGGCCTTGCCCGCCTTCATGCGGCACAAGGCCGCACATCCGAGGCGTTGAAGTTTCAAACCCGCGCGAGCGAAATTGAGGAGCGATACATTGGATTGAATCTCGCTGTCGGTTCCGAGCGTGAAAAACTGGCGTTCCTTGGCAGCCTCTCTTTGCGCGCATCACGAAATATTTCGCTGCACACGTCTCTTGAGACTGATGACCGAGCGGCGCGAGACCTGGCCGTAACAACCATCCTGCGACGTAAAGGGCGCGCGTTGGATGGGATGGCCGACAGCCTTGCAGCGCTACGCAGGCGCTCCGGCACGGAAGACCACGCGTTCTTCGACAAACTGAGTAACACCACATCGCAACTGGCCAGGCTCGTTCTCAATGGGCCACAGAATACGAGTCTGACCGAGCATCAGAACAAGGTCAAAGTCCTTGAAGAGCAGAGAGAAAAGCTTGAAGCGGATATCAGCCGCCGTAGCGCAGGCTTTTACGTGAAGGCAGAGCCAGTCACACTCGCCGCGGTTCAGGCGGCGATTCCGGAGCAAGCGGCGCTTATTGAATTCGCGATCTATCGCCCGTTCGACCCGAAAGCGCCGGATAACCAGAAGGCTTACGGTCACCCCCACTACGTCGCATACGTCATTCGACACCAGGGAGACGTTCAATGGACCGAGCTCGGCGAAGCTAAAAAGATTGAGGATGCCATAAACGCATTGCGACAAGCGGTGCGTACACCGACGCGTACCGAAGTGAGAAGTCTTGCTCGCTCTCTTGATGAGAGAGTAATGCAACCCGTGCGCCCCCTGCTGGGCGATGCCACGCAGCTCCTTGTCTCGCCGGATGGCGAGTTGAACCTTGTCCCATTTGCGGCCTTGATTGACGAGCAAGGACATTATTTGATCGAACGCTACGCCATCGACTACTTGTCCAGCGGGCGCGATTTGTTGCGATTACAAACGCGGCGCGACAGCAAGAGTGCGCCAGTAGTAATGGCTGATCCGGCGTTCGGCGAGCCGGCGGTGATTGCCTCGGAAGAAGGCACCGGTCGAGGCAACGGTGCCGGTGCTCGCGCCCGGCTCGACTACTCGCGAGTATTCTTCGGGCCGCTGCCTGGAATTGCTGAGGAGGTGCGAGCGCTGAAGATGCTGTTGCCGCAAGCGACTTTTCTCACGGGCGAGCAGGCAACAGAAGGAACGCTCAAACATGTGAGAGCACCGAGTATTCTGCACATCGCTACGCATGGCTTCTTTCTGGAAAACGATTCGTCAGTGGAGAAACGCGCCGCCATTAACACTCCAGATAGAACTCGACTCGCTAAGTGGGCGGCTCGGGTCGACAACCCTCTGTTACGCTCCGGGCTAGCTCTTGCCGGTTCTAATCAGGGCCGCAGTGGAGACGAGGATGGCGTGCTCACAGCGCTTGAAGCAACGGCTCTGGATCTTTGGGGCACTAAGTTGGTCGTTCTCTCAGCCTGCGACACGGGAGTCGGCGAAGTGAGGAATGGCGACGGCGTTTACGGTTTGCGACGGGCTCTGTTTCTCGCGGGGACCGAAAGCCAGTTGATGAGTTTGTGGCCCGTTTCGGATCGCAGCACGCGTGAGCTGATGGCCGGATATTACCAGGCGCTCGTGCAAAATGTGGGCAGAGGCGAGGCGTTGCGGCAAGTGCAGCTCAAGATGTTGCGCAACAAGTCTCGTAGTCATCCTTACTACTGGGCTAGTTTCATTCTGGCGGGTGAATGGGCCAACCTGAAAGGTCAGCGGTGATGAATGTCCGATAAACTTTAGTTTGTCGTGTGTCGGATATGCGTCACACGACAAGCTAAAGCTTATCGGACATTTCGCGTTCAAAGTGTAGATTCATTCTGATGGAAGCCGGGTTAACAACTGATACATTTACCAGATTGTTGGATCGTCTCGATTCGGATCGGGAACAAGCCGGCGAGAAGTATGAAGATCTCCGTCGCACTCTGATCAGATTCTTTGAGTGGCGGGGCACTCCATATCCGGAAGAACAGGCTGACGAGGATTTCAATCGCATTGGTCGAAAGCTGGACCAGGGCACCGAGATCCAAAACCTGGCGGCTTACAGCTACGAGATCGCGCGTTTGGTATTCCTGGAAACGACAAAGGGAACTGACAGAAAGCGGCTGTCGCTAGAGTCGGTAAAGGTTGATCCTGTCGCCTTGAACAGCTCGGAGGAGACCGCCGAGAAGGAACTACGTTTAGTGTGTTTGGACGAATGCTTACGCACGTTGTCAGGAGGCAGTCAGAAATTGATTCTTGAATACTACACGCATGAAAAGCGCGGCCAGGTCGAAAGGCGACGTGCATTGGCAGAGAGATTTGGCTTAAGACGCGATGCCCTCGCCAATCGCGTACAACGCTTGCGCGATAAATTACAGTACTGCGTTTCCTCCTGTCTTCGAAAGAAATCAGCGATATGAATCTCTTGATTTGCCACTCGTTAATGAGATGAATACTCAGCAGCAAACCATACAACGCTACCTTCT
>DASXQM010000114.1:0-7323 GCA_036507195.1 Pyrinomonadaceae bacterium
AGTTTCTCGATCAAATCCACCACTGCTGCCGCCGCATCTCCTCGCGCAAGCTTGCGAGCGGCCTGTTCCATCTCGGAAATCCTGTCCGGCTCGCGGATGAGCGTCGCGATCTCTTGCGCTAACCGTTCCCCGGACAAATCCTGTTGCAGAATCATTCTTCCGGCCTCTGCCTGCTCAAGCGCCTCCGCATTCCTGCGCTGGTGGTCGTCAGCCGCGAACGGGAACGGGACCATCAGCGAAGCTTTGCCTGCCGCGATCAATTCTGCAGTCGTAGTTGCACCGGCGCGACTAACGACCAGATCGGCTGCGGCGAAAGCAGCCACCATATTGTCAATGTACTTCGTAACGCTCGCGCGTTCACCCCAACCGGCGACGAGATAACCAGAGAGCACGGTTTCAAAATCCTTCTCCCCGGTTTGATGCGATATGCGCAACACATCTTTCAAACCTGCGAGCGCGGGCAGGGCTGCAATCATTGCCTCGTTGATAGCGTGGGCACCCTGCGAGCCGCCAAACACGAGAATAGAAAACTGTCCCATGCCAGTTGCGTCGCGTTCTCGTGGTGGTATCTCAAAGAACTCGCGGCGCACCGGATTGCCGGTCACTACAGCCTTACCCTGGAAATAAGGCAAAGCCGCGGCAAAGGAAACAGCCGCCTTGTCAACAAAACGCGCCAGCACGCGATTGGTCCAACCCGGTTGGGCGTTTGACTCCATCACGAGCGTCGGCAACCTCCGCAGCGCCGCGGTTAAGAGCACCGGACCAGAGACATAGCCACCGGCGCCAATCACGACATCGGGCCGAAACGACTTAATCAAAGCCCGCGCTGCCAGGATACTCTTAGGCAACACCAGCAGTCCGCGCGCGCGCGCAACTGGCCCGACATTCTTAAGACCGGCACTGTCAATGAGCGAAAGTTCAAAACCTGCTTGCGGTACGAGTTTGTTTTCCAGGCCCCGCGCCGTGCCTACAAACCTGACTTCCGATTTCGGCTCGCGGCGCAGGATTTCTTTGGCTACCGCGATTCCCGGATAAATGTGTCCGCCGGTTCCACCGGCGGCGATCAGCACGCGCATTGTGGTTTATCCAAAGCGCGAAATAGCCGCTCGGCGCGCCGGTGCGACCCGCAACTTTCCGGGTTCGGCGCGCCGCTGCGGCACTGATTTCAATAAACCCGGACTAACGGAACCCGTCGCGTGCTGCGAGATATTCAGCAGAATGCCGACGGCCGCGAGTGTCGGAACCAGGGATGAACCGCCGTAGGAAATAAACGGCAGCGGAATACCCTTTGTCGGCACCAGCGAAAGCACCACACTAATATTGAAAAGTGCTTGTCCGACTATGCCGGTGACGATGCCGAGCGAGAGCAACTTGCTAAACCGATCAGGCGCCAGCAACGACGTACGAATGCCGCGCCAGAGAAAAACCGCGAATACCAGTAACACCGCCAACGTGCCCAGCAAGCCCAGCTCCTCGCCGATAACGGCGAAAATAAAATCCGAATGGGCAAACGGCAGAAACAGCATCTTCTGTTTGCCCTGCGCGAAACCGAGTCCATTGGTGCCCCCAGAACCAACAGCAATAAGTGATTGGACCACCTGGAATCCGCTGTTCTGCGGGTCTGCCCAGGGGTCCAGAAAAGTCACCAGTCTGGTCATGCGCCAGGGAACGAAAATCAACAGTCCCGCGGCAACAACAAAAGCCGGCGCCGCCGCCATCGCTAGATGTGAAAGGCGCGCTCCCGCGGTATAGATCACGATGACAAAAGCTACCGCCAGCATCAACGCCGTACCGAAATCCGGTTCAGCGACAACGAGCCCGGCGAGCAATGCGGTTACCACCCCGGCGGGAATAAACGTGTGCCAAAACTCACGTTCCTCGCCGGCGCGTCTCTCCAGGAAATAGGCAAGGAAGATCGCGAGAACCAGCTTCGAGATCTCTGAAGGCTGAATTGAGAAACCCCTAAACTTGATCCAGCGCCGCGCACCGTTCACTGGTGAGAAAGAAAAGACCGCGACCAACAAGAACACTGTTAGCAACAGCAGGCCGTAAACAATGCGTCGATCCCGCAAACGGTTGTAGTCAAACTGCATTGCAATCAACATCGCGACAAAGCCCATAGCGGTCCAGATCGCCTGTTTCTTTACATAATAGAAATGGCCATGATTCTCGCTTTGCGCCAGCAGGCCCGAGGCGCTGTAAACCATAACGACGCCAAACAGCGCTAATCCTATGGTCGCGGCGAAGAGCCATTTGTCTGGATATAGCTTCTTTGCCATGGCTTTAAATAGTTTCGGGTTTCGAGTTTCGGGTTTCGAGTTCGCGGTCCGCTGACTCTTTCCCGGTCTTTGAACTCGAAACTCTAAACTCTAAACTCGAAACTTCGTCTTTAAACACTTTCCCGCGGTGCTCGAAACTGTCGAACATGTCGAAGCTCGCGCAGGCCGGCGCGAGCAAAACGACGTCGCCCGGTTGAGCTGCCTGAAATGAGCGCCTGACTGCATCTTTCATGTTGGCTGCCCGCTCACTGGGAGCGAAATCTCCCAACTCCTTTACGATTGTCTCCGCATCTTCGCCAATCAAAATCAGTTTGCGCGCCTTCTGCTCTAGCAGCGATGCCAGCGGAGCGTAGGGAGCTTTCTTGCCTCGCCCGCCTAGTATTAAAACAATCTTTCCCGCTTCCTCTTCACCCTCGCCGGCAAATGCTTCCAGGGCTTTCAGCGTCGCATCCACGCTTGTCGCTTTTGAGTCGTTGTAAAACTTAACCCCTTCGATTTCGGACACAAACTCCAGCCGGTGCTCGACGGGCTCAAAGCGTCTAATTGTTTCGCGCATCGACTCGGGCGCTGCGCCGCAAGCGAGTCCGGCCGCGAGAGCCGCCAGCACATTCTCGACATTATGGAGCCCGCGAAGCTTCATCTCGTCCGACATCAGCAATACCCGCTCGCGGGTCGCAGTACGCGAGACAATTTCGCGTCCTCGCAGAAAAAGACCTTCTTCCAGTTGGTGCTTCACGCTGAAGCTCGCAACGTGTGCCCGCAAGCCGCTCGCCCAACTCGAAACCGTTTCATCGTCGGCGTTGAGAATCGCAACATCGCCAGGCTCCTGGTTCATGAAGATCCGGTGCTTGGCGGCAGCGTAGTCAGTAAATGATTCGTAACGATCCATGTGGTTTGGCGTAACGTTCAGCACCAGTGCAACCGCCGGATGAAACTCCTTGATAGTCTCGAGTTGAAAACTGGATAACTCCACTACGGTCCAACCGTCATCACGCGAACTTTCAACTAAAGAGATCAGCGGCGTACCGATGTTTCCTCCAACCAGGGTTGGCATTCCCGCATCTTTAAGTAATTCTGCAATCAGCGACGTGGTCGTTGTCTTGCCATTCGTGCCGGTGATAGCAACTATCCGCCCTTTCAAATAACGCGAAGCCAGCTCAACTTCGCCAATAACTTCGGCTCCGGCGCGTTCCGCGTAGCGGAGCGGAATCACTTTGGTGGGAACGCCGGGGCTAATCACTACCAGGTCAAGGTTGTCGAGCAGCCAACCCGGTACCTCACCCGGCAAAATCCCGACCCCCTTACTTTTCAGTGCCAGCGCTTCGGGGCTCCATTTTTCAAGAGGCAGCGCGTCGTTAAGGGCCACCGTCGCGCCTCGCGCCGCCAAAAACTTTGCGCAGGCAACGCCGCTGCGCGCCGCCCCCATCACCAAGACTTTCTTGCCCGCGACGTTCATCTAGTGAGCGGAAGGCAGAAGGCAGTAGATAAATGGCAGTAAGCAGTAGGCAGTAGGCAGACGGCAGAAAACGTCTGCTCCTCACGCCTCGCAGTTCCTCCAGCTTGAAACACCCTCATGCCGCTATCGAATAGTCCTCCATCTGCCTTCTGCCATCTGCTTTCTGCCTTCTGCTCTTCTATCTCAGTTTCAATGTTGAAAGACTCAACAGCGCGAACAGAATGGCCAAAATCAAAAACCGAAACACAATCTTCGACTCTTTCCAATCCCGCATTTCAAAATGGTGATGCAAGGGCGTCATCTTAAATAGTCGGCGCCCCGTGCCAGTGGTGTGCTTGGTCATTTTAAAAACGCTCACCTGAAGCAGCACCGATAGAGCCTCTATTACAAACACGCCGCCCACCATCAGCAGCATAAACTCCTGTTTGGTGAGCACAGCCACCGTCCCAATCGCGCCACCGATCGCCAGGCTGCCAACGTCACCCATGAACACCTCAGCGGGCGGTGCGTTGTACCAAAGGAAGCCGAGACTTGCTCCGGCCATTGCCCCGCAAAAAACTGTCAACTCAGCGGCCTCAGGCCGATGCGTCAGCTCCAGGTATTTGGCCCACCGCGCGTCGCTGCTGAAATACGTAAAGGCGGTCAAAGCGGTCATGGCGATGAACGTGACGCTGATGGCCAGGCCGTCCAGCCCATCCGTTAAGTTCACCGCGTTTGAAGAACCCAGCAGCACCACCGCAATCAGAACCAGATAGAGGTATGGACCGATGTAACTGATGCCGGTCGGATCTGCCGTAGCTTTCAGAAATGGTATGCTGACGTTCCATGAATAATCGCTCGCGAAGTATTTGGTTAAAATGAACAGCACCACCCAGACGCCCACTGCCACCAGGAACTGCGCCAGCAACTTCTGTCTGCCGGTCAAACCCAGACTCCGCTGCTTCGCCATTTTGTAATAGTCGTCTGCGAATCCAATCGCGCCGAAAAGCAGGATAGTGACGACTACGATCCAAACATAGACGCTCGAAAGTTTCGCCCAAAGCAGAGTTGAAAGAACCACCGATGCTACGATCAGCACGCCGCCCATTGTCGGCGTGCCGTGCTTTGCCATGTGACCCTGCGGCCCCTCTTCGCGAATCTGCTGCCCGATGTTCCATCTTCGCAATGCCTTGATCAGCTTGCCGCCAAATATCAGCGAAAGCAGCAGCGCCGTGATCGAGGCGTATGCCGTGCGAAATGTTACGTACTGAAAGACGTTGAGCGCCTTGATTAGAAACCAATCCTTCTCCTTAAAATGGCTGTAGAGCAGTTCGTATAGGACGTAATAAATCATTCTCTATTATCAGTCTTTGAGTGTGCGCATCGTTATCCGCGCGTTAAACCAGTCCTGGTGCGCCGATGAAGAAATGAGCTTCATCTAGTCCTGCTCGTCGGACCCTGCCAACGGGAAACGCTCGCGAATAGTTCTCACTATCTTGTCAGTGGCGACGCCCCGCGAGCCCTTTACTAAAACGAGATCGCCTTCCTTAATTTGCTCGACAATTGCTCGGGCCGCCTCGTCGGAAGTTTCGAAAAAGCTCGTCTTAGTTGACCCAATTTCCTCCGCCCCCTCAACTATCTGGGCCGCCAAACCACGAACGCCCCACAGAACATCCACGCCCGCGCGGCTAATCTCGCGTCCAGCTTCGCGGTGCAGGAAAGCCTCGTCAGGTCCCAGTTCCAACATCTCGCCGGCAATCACGATGCGCCTCCTGGAGTTGCCCCCGGCCTCAATGATTGTGCGCACCATGTTTATCAAGGAACGCGGATTCGAGTTGTATGAATCGTCAACAACGCGAAAGCCGGCGGCGAAATCAAGAACCTCTCCACGCATGCGGGGAGGTTTAGCCGTATTCAAGGCCTCGGCAATTTGCTCGGGCGTCATTTCAAAACAGGAGGCCACGGCCGCGGCTGCAAGTGCATTCATCAGATTGTGGCGCCCGCTCATATGCAGCGTCGCTTGCGCTTCGCCCAATGGCGTTTGCAAACGAAACTTGATCAAACCGAGGTGGCTGGTGTCGATCTCCCGCGCAGCGATATCCGCAGGACTATCGACGCCAAATGTAACCGTGCGCCCTTTGTGACTCTCGCGCATTCTGATTACCCACTTGTCATCGGCGTTCAGGACAGCTATACCACCTGGCTTGAGGCTCTCAACCAGCTCGGCCTTCGCAGCCGCGATGTTTTCTATGCTTCCCAAATATTCCAGATGAACCGGCGCGATCATCAACTCTACAGCGATATCGGGCGGCGTAATCCTGCAGAGCCGTTGAATCTCGTGTGTGGGTGACGACATTCCCATTTCGAGCACCGCCACATCAAACTGTCCGGGTGATCTACCCTCGCTCACCATTCGCAAGACTGATAGCGGCAGGCCAAGGCCGTTGTTGTAGTTTCGCTCGCTCTTCAACACGCGTCGGCCGGTCTTGCTTAGTAAGTGCGCGGTCAATTCCTTCGCGGTGGTTTTCCCGGCGCTGCCGGTAATGCCGACTACGGACTTCCCCCAGCTTTCGTAAACGCGGTGCGCCAGCGTCTGCAATGCAACAATGGCATCGTCAACCAACAGGAGGCGATCTCCTAAAGCCATGAGGCCCTGATCACCGCGCACTCTATCAGCGCGCGCCACGGCGGCAACTGCTCCTCTGCCAAAGGCGTCTTGTATGTATTGATGCCCGTCGGCAAAAGTTCCGTTAAAGCCGGCGCGGGCGTAATCCTCTTGCGATAGCGCGAAGAAAAGTTCGCCCGCCTTCACCGACCTCGAATCGATGGAAAAATCTATAATTTCCTTGTCAAACAACTCGGCGCCTACCTCTTCAGCTATAGCGCCCATCAAAAGCGATGCTTCGCGAACCTTCACGTGATTCCAACCTCTTGGTCGTCAATCAACGCTGGCATCTCGTTTTCCCCGTGTTCCCCCGCTGCAAAAGGAGAGCGATAATCCATGCGGCCTACGGCTGAATTGACGGAATAGTCCGCGGCGTAGTTCTGAAAATCTGAAACCGTTGGCGTGGTTTCGGCAAACAACCCTTCGGCATCGTCGTTAATTTGAGACCTTTGCGCCATGCGGTTGACACGCAAACGTTTCCTACACGCTATCGCTCGGCCCTTCAATCCCTTTCCATAGATCTCTCTGCTCAGCATTCGATAGGGGATCATTTGCCTCCTCCGTGAAGACATTGTTTTTTCTATCGCACCCACCCTAACCTCTCCCATTGATGGGAGGGAATGAAACATTCAATTCCATCTGCCGAAATCTACGTAAACAATTTGTCCCTGCCTCAACTCTGCTCCCGGCTGAGGTGTTTGTCCAACGACACGCCCACCATCGCCATGAGCTTCAACTTGCATGCCTAACTGCGCGCACGAACGAGCGACATCTCTTACGCTACGCCCGCGCAAATCCGGCATCACAATGGCCTTGCTGGTCGCGACCGCATAAACAATCTCACCGCCTTGGTTATCTCGTGCGGTTACGCGGGGCATGGTCGATGCTCTGGACTCCTGCTCACGCTTTTCATCCTCGCGTAGTTTCGAAATCTGCGCCGGTGT
>DASXQM010000115.1:0-35596 GCA_036507195.1 Pyrinomonadaceae bacterium
CTCGCCGCCGAAGTTGAGCCAGTCCTGCTCTCCGCCGTCGAACCAAAGCACGTCAAGCTTCCCATAGTTGGTGAGCAACTCCTCAATCTGTCGGTGATACTGCTCGCGCATGGCCTCTGCGCTCTGGCGCTGCAGATCAGGAAAGAAGAACCCGGGGAAGCGCCAATCGAGAGGGGAGTAGTAAAGCCCGACACGCAAGCCAACCTTGCGAACAGCTTTCACATACTCGGCGACGAAGTCACGGCGCGCCGCGGTGTTGACGCTAGTGAACGGGTTTGCGCCGTCGTCGAAAAGGCAGAAACCATCGTGATGCCGCGCGGTGAGCACGACGTACTTCATACCGGCTGACTTGGCCAGTTCAGACCAAGCATCGGCGTTGAAGTTTGACGGTTGGAACTGGTCAGCGAGCTTTGCATACTCTTTGACAGCAATCTGTTCGTTCCACTGCACCCACTCGCCGCGCCCAGGTATAGCGTACAGCCCCCAGTGAATAAACATGCCAAAGCGCGCCTCACGCCACCACTTGATGCGCGACTCCCCCTCAGCAACTCTGACCGGCTGAATCTCCGCCACCCCTTGCGCAGTCCTGGGCGGTACATCAAACGTCAGGGCCGTTAACAGAAAGCTGAATATGAGACCGACCATTAAGTGAGCAATTTGTTTCATCACGCTGTTCTCTTGCGCCAGAGCATTGGGATAAATTCATTGAACCTATGAAACGAAACGTCATTATAGGCTTGGATATCAATGTTTAGTAACCTTCAGCAACAGCCTATACACTGCGTAGGTGTTTCATTATGAGGAATCTAATGATAAGCAGAATTCTCAAGTGAATTCGTTAGCGACGCAAAGTGTGCCGTTGGTCCAACTGGTCATGGTATAGTGACGGGAATTCAGATAAGAACAGGCGCAGGCGATGTATCAAACATGCGTACCTTTTGAACACGAGCAACATTCCGGTTAATATACCGCCGCTGTTCCGAGACAACGTTGCCTGACCCCTGACCCCCATCTTGCCCAAAAACGACAACACACTTTCAGCTGATTCGCAGTTTGGCCATTATGAGATCCGGTCCCTGCTGGGACTGGGTGGCATGGGTGAGGTTTACCTGGCCTACGACTCGCGGCTCCGTCGACCGGTCGCGATCAAACTCCTGCCAATCGAATTCACCGAAAATAAAGGTCGGCTCTCAAGATTCGAGCGCGAGGCGTACGCTGCCTCGAGACTTAATCATCCCAACATTCTGACCACCCACGAAATCGGTGAGCACGACGGTCATCACTTTATTGCGACTGAGTACGTTGAAGGCGAATCCCTCCGTCAGCGAATAACTCGCGCAGCTCCCGAACTCAGGGAAATACTGGGTATCGTTATCCAGGTTGCCGACGCCCTAAGTTACCGAAGTACCTCGAGGCGGATGAGGCTTTTGACCGCCCGATAGAACATCTCCACTCAACGCCCAAAGCGCAGTAACACCGTTCGCTTGACTAGGCCCGACACCGGCAGCGGTTTTGATTGTGGTCCAATCTCATCGGTAGTGTGAAACTTGTTTCGCATCGCCGGAATCACCTCGAGAAAAGCGATCCCAATATCCGGGAATTCCAGGAGCCCGTCCACACCGTCTCTGGGTTTGAAAAGACCGAGAAAAGAACCGGAGGTTTGTGACGTAATTGAAAAAGGTCCAACCGCAGTTTCAAATAGAACCCATCTCCAATCTCGGAAGTAACCCTGCGACTCCGGGTAGGTCCAGTTCGCTCCCGGAGTGGATTCATTGTACGCGGTCTGCCAAACGTCCAGCCGAGTTCCCTGCAGGCGGTTTTGCCAAACTCGGTACGGACCCATGCCCAGCCAGCGGACCTTTTTTATCATATTCTCGGATGCGTTAAAGCCGACGCCGATCATATCCACGGCACCGGCGAAGGTGTATTCGTATTCCAGTCGCACTTTCATGGCGGATGGAATATCAGCAGCGACGCGCCAGCGCGTCGAATGCAATGCTCCACTGTAGTTAAATTCGATAACCGCCTCGGAACCTTCTTTCCGGAATGCGAACTTGGTGACCGTACTTTGTCCAGAGATATCGTCGTACTTCCGATTATTGCGTCTGAAAGCAAAAAAGTGCGGGCCGCTACTGATGGGCATATTGTCAGCCGGCAATAGCACCTTACACGGTCCACCTTCGCTAATACGACCGCTTCGCTTGCTGAAAACAAGGCAAAATCTACGCGTCTCGATCGACAGTTCCTCCGCCGTTTCCACCATACGCAAATTCTCAACTGCTCGATACTTCCCTGCACGGGTGGCACTTGTTTTCAATCCCCATGACCAGGTCCACAGTTCGCGACCGTCTGCATCTTTAGCCGTGACATAGAGCACGTTCGCGCCACGCCAGTCGCGCGGCAAGGTAAGTTTTAGTTCTCCGCTTGCATGTGGCGCGATATCCGGACCTCGCATCGAACCCGACGCCACTACGCGGTGGCCCGAGCTTCCTTCAGCGGGAAGTGGAAACCGAGCGAGCTGCCATTCGAATCGGCATTCGTTCAGGTTGGTAAAATCATAACGATTCTCGACGGCTAAACGACCTTGAAAATCGTCGGGCAGTTTTTCGGGCGCCAACACCTGAATTGGCGACCAAATTTCACGTACCGTATTAAAGCTTCCTTCACGTTCGCGGTGTGGACCAACTATACCGTCGGGCCCTCTATTCCCTGCACAGTCGAGTCTACCGTTTTGATCTGTTCGCTTCACACACTCATCCACCAAAGCCCACAAGAAAGCGCCGCCGCCTACCTTGCTTTTGCGAATCACCTCCCAGTAGTCCGACAGACCGGCCCCAATCCCACCGTCGTACAATCCGTGCAACATCTCGGTCGGCATGTAGATGTCTGGGCCATTTGCGAGTTTGGTGTGGCTGTCAAACTTCTCATAGTGATCGGTATTAACGTGGCGAAACTTCTCCCAGGGATGTAAGACTTCACGCTGTTGCGGATCCCAGCGAGCAAACTCGTCGTCGTTGTCGCGGTTCCAGCCACCTTCGTTGCCGTTGGCCCACAGAACAATACTCGGGTGATTAACATCTCGGCGGACGAGTTGGCGAATTAGCCTGGCCCCAGTCGGTCCGTCGTAAAACTTTTGCCAGCCGCCCAGCTCATCAATAACATAAAGCCCAAGTTCATCACAGGCGTCGAGGAAATGCTGGTCGGGTGGATAATGAGACATGCGCACCGCATTCATGTTCATCTCTTTAATCAGCTTGATATCGTCATAGCTGATTTGTCTGCTCAGCGTGCGCCCTGTCTCGGGCCAGAATGAATGCCGGTTTACTCCTTTCAATAGGATTCTTTGTCCGTTGAGGTAAAAGCCATCTCCAGGCTTGACCTCGAAAGTTCGGAATCCGAAACGTTTGGTGACTGTGTGTGGCGAGCCGGAGTTTGAAGTGAGTGTAAGACGAACGCGGTAAAGATTAGGAGTCTCCGCGGTCCAAAGCCTGGGTCCCCGAATTCTGGTTTGGAGTTTGACTTTGTTTTGATTGACCGAAAGGCCGGCGCCGAATGGCTGGCCCACGGCAATGCCTTTCGAATCGATGATCTGCCCGGAAAGCCGCCCGGGAGAAGTGTCGCTTCCGCCGAGGTTCACCTCAACCGAAAAACCTCCATCTGCGCGAGCATCGATGGCGGTTTCATCGATAAATCTATCCGGCAACGCTTCCAAATACACCGGCCGAAAGATGCCGCCAAAGTTCCAGTAGTCACCGAGTCGTTCAGCGCGATTGACGCTCACGTTTGACGATTCTTTACTAACGGTGACTTCGAGGAGGTTGGGCCCCGCAAAGTTTAAGAGCGTCGTGATATCAAACTTGAACTGATAGAAGGAACCCTGGTGGACGGGACCGGCCGATTTTCCATTCACCCACACCTCGGTATCGGTCATTGAACCATCAAATACCAGGCGCACGACGCGGCTTTTCCATCGTTGTGGCACGTCAAAAGTCAGCCGGTACTTCCCCTGTTCTTTGGGAAATGGGTTTGCCTCGCGCTGGCGATCACCGCCGTACTGGGAGTTGCCAAACCCTTCCGTCTCCCAGTTCGACGGTACCCGAATCCTGGTCCAAACGCCGCTCTTTCGTCCCTCGGTGCAGAAGAAGTCCCACCAAACAGCGTCGTCTTTTCCAATGCCGGAGAGAAAGCGAATCTCCGTGTTGGTATTGCTAACTTGCGCGTTCGACAAAACGTTCGTGAACCCACACAACAACACCAGCATGAACAACTTGATCGTCTTCATCGAACTGGACTTTAAAAGCTAACGCCGCAAGAGTAAACCAGCCACGGAGGTGGCGGACTTCTGAGATCGGTGAGTAGAATGCTGTCGGATGAAGTTGTAGCTTATGCGTTGCCGTAAGAATTTCGTGGCCACAGATGATCTGAAGGGCGATGTCGCTTCTACTAACCTTCCGGCTTATTTTCAAAGACTTAACTGGTATCCGAACGGAACATGCTAAACAACATACGACGGTGAAACCCACAAAGTTAATTCTCGCCCTTATAGTGATCTCAGCGGTTCAGCCTATCGCGATTAAATCGAACCGACCGATTTCGATTGCAAAGAGCAAACAAACTGACATCGTCCAAACTATAAGACTCAACGGCAACGCCGCAGGCAAGCGCTTCGACGGCATCGGCATTGTCAATGGCGGTGGCGCCACTTCAGTGTTGCTGAAAGATTATCCCGAGCCTCAACGCAGCCAGATCCTGGATCTGCTATTTAAACCAAAATTCGGAGCTTCTGTCAGCGCCCTTTTTATCGAGATTCCCGGTGACGGCAATTCGACACAAGGTTCGATGCCAAGTCACATGCGAACACGCGATGACCTCAACTACTATCGCGGCTACACATGGTGGTTTTTGCTAGAGGCCAAAAAGAGAAATCCAAGCCTGAGTCTGGACGGCACGGCGTGGAGTGCGGGTTGGATTGGCAACGGCGAGTTCTGGTCGCAGGATGCTGCAGATTACTACGTGAAGTGGGTTGAAGGTTTGCGAAACGTTTATGGTTTGGAGTTTGACGCGATCGGTTGTCGAAACGAAAAAGGCGCGAACTTTGATTTTGTGAAGAGGTTGCGCGCGACTTTAAATGCTCACGGTTTCGAAAAGATCAAAATCCACGCGTTCGATAATTGGCCCAACAACAAATTTGATTTCGTCAAAGAGATGCTCACTGATGAAAAGTTGCGAGATTCTATAGATATCATCAGTGGCCACATTCTCGGTACGGACGCACCGGCTTCAGCGGATGTCCAAGAAATGGCCGCCAGAATGTACAAGCCCATCTGGAACACTGAAGAGCACGTCTATAAGAAGGGTTTCGACTGCGCAATCAGCATCGTAGAAGCGTTCAACGAAAGTTTCATCCGTAGCGGTGCTACGAAAATTGTGAACTGGTACGACATTGCTGGTGTCTATCCCGTAGAGCCTTATTCAGAAGATCCGGCGATGATTCTCGCGCGTTCGCCATGGAGCGGCAATTATGAGATCCGCGAAGCATTGTGGGGATATGCACACTATGGTCAATTCACAGAGGTAGGATGGCAATACATTAATGGCGGCCAGGGCGAACTCGCCGGCGGCGGTAGTTTCGTGAGCTTGAAATCGCCGAGTGATGACTACAGCATCATCATTGAGACGAAGGAAGCAAAAGCGTCACAACAGATTCAGTTCATGATCGATGGCGGCCTATCGACGAAAGGCCTGAGTGTCTGGCGCAGCAATGCCCGCGAACAATTTATCCGTCAAACTGACATCAAGTCCGTGAATGGCAATCTCACACTGTCTGTGGATTCAAATTCCATTTACACGTTAACGACAACCACAGGTCAACGGAAGGGAGGCTTCGCTAACGTCCCTGTGGCAAAGCCGTTTCCATTTCCTTACCGCGAATCGTTTGACCAGTATTCAGCACCAAAAGTGCGCGGATACTTACCGAAGTACACTGCGGATATTGCCGAAGTTTTCGAAATTGTTGGGTGTCCAAATAGAAAAGGAAAGTGCCTGCGACAAGTGATTCCCGTGGCACCAATCTCCTGGGCGCCAGAATGGATGCCTTACACAATTCTCGGTGATGAAGGTTGGCCGGACTACGAAGTGAGCGCCGATGTCTATTTAGACCAAGCCGAGGCTGCGGCAGTGATGGGACGAATCAACCACGTGGGCACAGGATATGGTTCAGTTCCAAAGGGTTACTTCTTAGAGCTGGGCCACGACGGAGAATGCCGGTTAGTCGTGATTCGCGGACCGATGGACAAAGATAATCCTGAAGGTGGAGAAAAAGTGCTGGGTAGCGCTCGGATTCCAGGTATTCACGCTAAGGAATGGCATAAGCTTAAACTCCGCTTTAATGGTTCAACGATCACAGGATTTGTTGATGGCAAGACGGTGCTGCGTGCGACCGATACGCTTTATTCGAGAGGTATGGTTGGATTAATGACGGGTGGAGGAAAGAAACTCAGTATGTCGTACTTCGATAATCTCCTGATTCGCTGACAGAGCACGCCAGTCCTTATTAGATATACACAATTAGATATGCGCACAGACCTCGGAGGCCTTTGCAGACGTGAAACTTTCCTCTGACGGTCGCGCCCTAAGTGATTCCGGTATGATGCGGTTGCCGAAGTATCTCCGTAGTACGAGCCGCAAATAACGGGTTACTCTCGATTTAATGACGTAGGAAATCATAGCCGACCACACGGCTCCCACCCGTGAAAGAAGAAGCTTTTGTTACTCTGGGTTTGCGACCCTTCAAATTTCGGCCGTTTTGAATATCTTCCTAGGCCTTAGGTCTGTTTTATCCGGGAGTGTCAAATTTTCTGGCCACAATTGCGAGCCCGCAAAAGAAATTAAGCTGCTCGTCTCCTGCCTCCGCCACTGCCGCGCCTTCAACTTCTCCGAGCAGAGCGTCTTGAAGCGCATCACCGCCGTCTCGGCCAGGGAGCTCATGGTTGACCTCCTTCCTTAAAACGCTACCACTGAAACCTGACGTATTCCAGCGACTATGACGCTCGGAGCTTAGATGCAAAGACAAATCCAACGAGATCAGATCATCGAGATGTTGAATGCGGTCAACGGCGGTTGATGGTTCTCTCGCGAACATACGATCAGCAGGACGACTTACGAATAGCGAAAGCCACTACGACATGGAAGCCGCAAACATTCGCAGGCTTTCTGATCGCATAGCAGAAGATCGTCACTTAGAGTGGATGTGTGAAGATCTGTTGCTAACGCATGGTGAGGTTCGAAGAGGGAATCCGTAATTTAATAGCTTACCGACCACACGGTCGGTCTTTCTTCGAACTACCGGCTATCTTAAGCATATCAGTGAGTTACACCGTGACAGAGCGCACGGTTCCGAGGGGTGATGAATTGGACCATCGGTGAGGATCGCTTTCGGCTTTGCTCGTTTTTAGGCGGATTTTTGCAGATCGTAACGTTAGCTAATTCATATTAATTTCGTGATTCAAAAATTTTGTCCACAAATTGGCCACACCACGAAAAAGGACTGTTAACGTTCACGACTGTAAGTAGTTGATTGAAAGTAAGTTATTGGTCGGGGCGAGAGGATTCGAACCTCCGACCTCTCGGTCCCAAACCGAGCGCACTACCAGGCTGTGCTACGCCCCGAACTGACCATCATTCAAGCAGGCAATGCATTCTAGGAGTGCCCGGACCAGCGGTCAAGTTTCCCGATCCAAAAACGCCCGCATCCCCGCGAGAGCCAGAGCGCGGTGGCTGATCGTGGCTTTCACTTCATTGGGCAACTCCGCAAAGGTCGCATCGTAGCCCGCCGGAACAAACACAGGATCAAACCCAAACCCGTTGGTTCCGCGTGAGGCATGGGCAATAACTCCTTCGCACCTTCCTGCGGTGACCTTCAGCAAGCGCGGATCGCCTCTGTTCACCGTTCCTTGCTCCAATTGCCATCCAACCAGGGCCATACAGCAAATGAAACGTGCGGTCCGCTTCTTATCCGACGGTTGAGAGAGTGCCGCCAGGAGTTTGTTGATGCGTTCGGGATCTGAAGCGTCGTCGCCGCCGAAACGTGCCGAGAAAACCCCAGGCATTCCACCCAGAGCATCCACTTCCAGGCCCGAATCATCGGCCAGTGAATAGGTGCCGGTCTGCCTTGAGTAACCCAGTGCCTTGATGACTGCATTTTCCTCATAGGTTCGCCCAACTTCATCGATAGAGGAAACATTCGGAAATTCGTTCAGATAACGCAGCTTGATAGGCAGAATTCTCAATGCCTCCTGAATCTCGCTAATTTTTCCCGGATTACGAGTGGCAAGCAGTATTTCCGGGCAGGGACTATGAACCATGTTGGCCTAAGACTATTTGGATTGCTCGACCGTTTTGGTGGGGCTAAGTTGCTCTGGAATCAGCAAAGGAAGAACTGTGCTGAATTGCCCCAGCGGCGACCGAGTGATTCTTTCGATACCGCGGTCACCCAGCGTAGTTTCAGTTACCGAAAAAGGTAAACCAGCTACCGCCTCCGCGATGCGTCCGTTTGGCACCGGAGGCGCGCCTTTGGCTGCGATAACCGCGGAGATAAAACTACGAACACGATTGCCGTCATCCGTGTAAGTAACAATGTTAGCGGAAGACGACGAGGGAACAAAGAAGGTTATTCTTTTAAGCTTTTCGACATTCAATTCTGCATTGCCTCGCCTGATGGAGGTATAATGTCGCACGTCTGCTGCTGATCCAATCACAATGAAGTCGCTAATAAAGCTGGCCGCGAATTCTCCCTGAGAATCTTCAAAAGTCTCTATCTGCTCAAGGTGATCGCTTCTTGGAGTCAATCCCATTTGTTTTATAATAAGCTCCCGCAACGTTGCGCGATCTTGAACGCCTCCAATGAGGATAGAGCGTTCGGCATTCTCGTCTAAACGTAGCGTTAGCAGCTCGCCATTCACTGCGCTGAGAAATGACTCGGGGTCGTTGATCCCGTACGAGAGAAGCGATGATTTTAATAGAGAAGAAAAAACGATCGTTGATAGAGCATCGACCTGGGACGAGACGGCTGTTTTCAAACTCTGCCAGGTTGCGGCGGGATTCGCGAACTTGTAGGAAGTGACCGAATAAACATCATCTGGCAGCAAGCGCTGCATCTCTGAGCTTTTGTTGTAGGGAGCAAACTCTGCTTTGAGGCGAGCGGTGATCGAAGGTTGAAGAGTGATCGAATAACGGTCCTCCATACCCGTCAGGTATGCTCTTGAACTCCACCCAAGGCTTCCAAATATTTTTGCGGCGCCGTTTGAAATGAGCCGTTGAAATTCAGAATCTCCGGGTGCCCGACCTAATAGCACAGGTAACCCGATAGCAAGCAGGCGAGCGCTGTTTCCAGGTGGCACATACCCAAACGTCAAAGCGTGTTCGCCGCCGAGCTGGAGTCGCATTCGATCCAACTCAGGATCGCCCTTCAAGCTTTGCCGCCTCCCTTGGGATACCGCCAGACAGCTTTGTACAGCGTGTTCACTATTTCCGACAATTACAAGGCTACCGACTATGGCTGCGACTATCTGGCGATTGCCTTCGGGAGCGCTCCATTCGATCAAGTCAACTCCGTCAAGTGTGATTCGCCTGGGAGTGGGACGGCCATAGTTCTTTTCGGCGAGTGTTTTAATAGCTCGTTCAAAGGGAGCCTTGATTCGGCCTTCCGAAGTGTGGGTCTCGATAAGGATCGCCTCTTGCTGGTTTATTCTTAGCGTATCGCCTTCCTCAATCGTACCCAAATCGGTAACTACGGCTGCGATTTGAGCTCTCGCAAGAATCACGGACTGAATTGGGCCAATGCCCGTCCAGCGGATAAAGCCTTGAAGCAGATGGCTTCGCGGCCCAATTGCGATCGGTCCCGTTATTCGTTCAACGGCTTGCCATGCATCTGTGCCGGCTATGGTTTCGACCACCTCCAGCGGCTGATTAGCTTCCAGGTAAAGGACGGAATCAGCGGGGGCATAGGACGCCATGTCCACCCTTCTGGGCCTTACCCACCACAGCCAACTCGTCACAATCGCGAACACGAGGAGCGTCAACAGCAAGATCCAGCGGCTTCGTCTCATTTGGGTCGCATCCTAACCGCAGCCCTCACGGCACGCAAGCCGGGGTTTTCAGAAGTCGAAAGTGGAAAACCCGTGCGCCTATTCCAGAAAACGCCCAGTAGACCAACCGCAATACGCTAATTCTGCCGTGGTTGAGACGTGAAAGCTCGGTTAAACATGGCAAAATACCAGTTGACAATGTTTAGCTCGTACGGTAGTCTCCTTTCCGACGGTAGTGAGGATGCTGCCTTTCTTAAGGCTCTTGCCTCTTGTTCCTCGTTGCCGGGTTTCACTCGCCTTCGGTTTTTCGGAAGGCTAATCCACCCAGAGAAATTAGTCTTTGTCTAAAGCTGAAAGTCCGCGCGCCCGCGCGGCCCGTCCCACAACTCCCTTCATCTCCAGGAAATACTCAGAGACAATTCGAGGACACTAGCTTGAAAAACGAAAAGCAACCTACGCAGATCAATAAAACTGTCAAATGCCGGCAATCAAGGGCGATGAAAGCTCGTGCTCGATTGCGCCGACAGCACAGAATGCGCTCTCTCTTTGTCGCGAGGAATAAATAGATCATGTTCAAAAGTAACGGCAAGAAAAATTTGGTGGGCCTCGACATTGGTTCCAGCTCCATTAAGGCAGTGGAGCTCCAAAAGAAGGGCAACAGCTATCACCTCGTTAACCTGGGATTCGAGAACCTCCAGGCTGACACAGTGGTTGACGGCCAAATCATGGAGCTCAATAACGTTTCGGATGTTATTACGAGCATCTTCACTGAGCACCAGATTAAGACTTTACGAGTTGCGGCAGGAGTTAGTGGCCACTCTGTGATCGTGAAAAACATCGTCCTCCCGCAGATGAACGAGGACGAGTTGCGAGAGTCATTTAGCTGGCATGCCGAAGAGCATATTCCATTTGATATCTCGGATGTAAATCTCGACTATCACGTAACCAGCAGTTCTTCGGACGCGCTGAACGTGCTGATGGCAGCGTGCAAGAGCGACAAGATCGCAAACGTCAAACAAGCGATTCAGTTGGCTGGTAAACAGCCGGTTGTAATCGACGTTGATACTTTCGCTTTACAGAATTGCTATGAGCTCAACTATCAGCCCAAAGCCGGTGAAGTTGTCGCATTGCTAAATATCGGCGCCTCGACGATGAACATCAACATACTCAACGGCACCCGTTCAGTGTTTGCGCGCGACGCTTCTGTAGGTGGCAGCCAGTACACAAGCTTGCTGCAGAAGGAACTGGGTTTGACATTCGAGCAGGCTGAAGCAGTAAAGCGTGGTTATCCTTTGCCTGAGGGCATCGAGCCGCGTCCGATTCAACCGATTATTGAAACGGTTTCCGATATGCTCGCTCTCGAGATACGCAAGACGATGGATTTTTACCGCGCGACTGCTGAAGAAGGCGAGGAAGCTATTCAGAAGATTCTTGTGGCAGGAGGCAGCTCCAAGCTTCCCGGACTGCCGGATTATCTCGCCAAGCGATTTGAAATCCCCGTCGAGCCCTTTGACCCTTTCCGGCAGATACAGGTTGACGGCCGAAAGTTTGATCCCGATTACATGAAAGAGATCGTTCCTGATATGGCAATTGCCGTCGGTCTCGCCTTGAGAGGAGTGGAAGCGGCATGATCAAGATCAATCTACTTGAATCCATTACCGACCGGCCCACTGGGGCAGCGATGGTTGAAGCCAGGGTAGCGACCCCGCTCGTGCAGACACTTCTGCTGGCTCTCACCGTTTTCGGTCTCTTAGTTGTCGGCATTAGTTACGATTATGTTAGTTCAAGATCGAATCATGCAGCCGCTGAGCACGAGCTTGAGACCCAGCGACGCATTAACCAGCAAATGCTTGTGGTAAATAAAGAGCAGGCCGAGTTGGAGAAAAAGGCTCAGGACATCCAGGGCCGCATCGATGCAATAAAGAAATTGCGCGAATCGCAACAGGGGCCGAGCGCAGTGCTGCGTGAAATAAAAGCGCGATTTGACAACGTACCCGGACTTTACTTGAAGAGTCTGGAACAAAAGGATGGCGAGCTAACGATCAAAGGTCTCTCGCCCAGCGAGTCGGCTGTAACTCGGTTCGGCCAGAGCCTCGAATTCTCGTCGGGCCTATTTACTAATTTAAATATCGAAACGCAACGCGAACTGGTGCAAGCGACAAGCGATAGAAGCAAGGTAGTGCCGTCTGATTCAATCGTCGTACTGCAAGAGCCGGAGGTTGTGAGCTTCGTAGTGAAGTGCAACTACGGCACCAAGCCTCAGGCCCAAACACCTGCGAAGGCAGGTCCAAACCAAGTGGCGTTGAAAAAGTAACGCGGACCATAAACTCGCCCCGACTCGTGAAATAGTGGGAAGGATCCTAAATAGATGAAAATCGGTAATCTTCAATCAGTGCCCTGGTACCTGCGACTGGTAATGTTCGTAGCCGTGGCCGCAGGCATGTATGGTGGCTTCTGGTATTTCGTTACCAAACCCATTAACGCCGAGACCAAAGAATACAAGGACGAAATCGCGCAACTCCTGCCGCGAAACGCGCAAGCGCAAATCGCATCGCAAAGACTCAATGAATTCCGGGCAGTCTACAAAGCAAGGGAAGAAGAGTATGAGGAGTTGAAGGCCTTATTGCCCGAACAGCGCGAGCTGACGATGGTATTGCAAAGCGTTCAGGATCGAGCCCGCACAAATGGACTCGTGCTGAGTAAGTTCCTTCCCAAGGAAGACGTCCAGCAAGAAAACTATAGCGGTAAGAAAATCGAAGTCAGTGTGACCAGTTCTTTCGCCTCGCTTCGTAACTTCTTTGAACAGCTCGCTCACTACCAGCGCATTGTCTCGATCACTAACTTCCAACTCACCCAAGCGGACAAGCAGTCTTCCTCCAGGACAGTGGAGGCAACATTCGATCTAACTGCATACTACGTTTCCGCTGAAAATCTTCAGAAGTTAGCCGGCGCAAAGCCCACGAGCTCGAGCAAGGTTCCGCCCGTCACGACGCCACCGCCCGCAAAGTAGAGTCAACGCCAGAGATCAAGAAACTATTTCGGAAAATTAATCACCATGAAGCAAACAAAAATTCTCCAATACGGATTTGCCATTCTTGTGACCGTCTCCTGTATTGCGTTCAGTGGTGCGGGTCCAACCGCTAGCGGACAAGCAAAGAGTGGGTCGAAGGCAGCGCCTGCTCGCTCTAAGCAAGGTGGCCGTGATCCATTTACGAAGTATGAGCCGACACGCTTAATTGTGAAGAAAGCAGGCGGTAAGGTTGGCGTACCATCAATTCAGGAACGAATCGAGCAGTACAAGGCTCAGAAGCTGGCAGCGATGAATGCCCGAGTAGCAGCTCCAAAACCTACAAGTGCTTTTCTTTTGAGCGAAGTACAGGTAGTCGGCATTTCCCGTTCGCCACGCGGATATGCAGCGATCGTTGAAGCATCGCCAATAAAGTTGGCTTACGTGATTTATCCAGGCGAACGTTTTTATGACGGCCAACTGGTTGCCATTGAAGACAATCGTCTCGTCTTCCGCCGCGAAACAGTTTATTCCGACGGGAAACGGGAACGCTCGGTGGAAATGAAGCCGCTCAGACAAGCCAACACGGCCGACGCCCTTGCGGCGGCTGCGGCCAAAAGGGTGCCTGCCAATTCCACGACTGCAGAGTCGGAAAAGAAGTCAGACAAACCAGCCGCTGACAAACCTTAAATTTCCGATTTCGAATCAAAGTATTGACAGGTTCGAAATCCCTTCCCATGCGTAGTTGGTCCGTTCAATCCATTCGCTAAGTAAGCTACGCAGTTTGACAATCAACCCCGGACGATGCCGCTTTGTGCGGCGCGCGCTTCTGGCTGAAGAGCAATGAGCGTAGCGCGTGGCGGTCAGCGTCTCCTAATTCCCTTAAGGAGGGAAAAGATGGTTTATCAGTCTCGAATCACAAATGCCATAAGGACTACGCTCGTCCTGGTATTCCTGTGTCTTTGCGGCACCAATATTTTGGCTGCAGCCGACAACTCTAAGGCGATCTCCACCGCCGACCTGGTCATTTCCGCCGTCTCGCTTGAAGAGCCGACTGCGCAGCAAAAACCTTCTCCTTCGCCGACCGTCGCACCCGGTGCTGCCATGTCGCCCACGGCCGAGAAGATGTCGCAGTCTCAACAGGGACGGCACTATGGCGAGCCGGGTTTTGTCGGTGAACCGATCAACTTGAATGTGGTCAATGCCGACATTCGTGACATACTCAACTATATTACCGAGCAGTATGGCGTGAACTTCGTAATCGACAGTTCTGTGGCCGCAGTGCCGGTCACGGTAAACGTCCAGGACGTGCCCTGGAACATCGCGCTTGAAGCAGTCCTTAAGGCGAATCGCCTGGGCGTCGAAGCCAATGGCAACATCCTGCGCGTAGCAACAACCGAAGTGCTCGCGAAAGAATCGGAAACACAGAAGGTGATCAATGATTCGCGACTCGATGCTTCCTCGCTGGTCACGGAGTTCATTCGCTTGAACTACGCGCGTGCCTCAGGAACTCTTGCGCAAGCCGCAGGTTCGACAGGCGCTTTTGCTGGCGGTTCGACGAACCTAAGTTTCAGCGGTGGCGCTGGAGGTGATGCAACCGGAGGCAGCGGCGACCAGGGTTTACTGCCCATCATTTCTCGCCGGCTTTCACGTCGCGGCTCGATCGAAGTCGATGGACGCAGCAACACCCTGATCATCACCGACGTAAAAGAAAATATCGAAGCTATTCGCCAGCTGGTTGCGATTCTGGATCAGCCAGAGCCGCAGGTAGAAATCGAAACCCGCATCGTCATCGCTCAGCATAATTTTAGCCGCGACCTCGGCGCCCAGCTTTCAGCAGGAGTCGTGAACTTCGGCCGCGGAAGTTTGGCCAACATCGGAACGCTTCCCAGCACCGGAGCTTCAGAAGGTTCTGGCGGTGGCTCCGGCTCAGGCGCTTCGGGCGCGACTAGTGGTCCCAATCCGTTTGGTGTTTTTGGCGGACTTGCCGGGACCCACCAACCTCTTGGCACGCTTGGCGCAGCTGCCGCGAGCACGGTGATAGGCCTGACAACTGGACTCTTCGGTAGCGCTCAAATCAGCGCCTTACTTACCCTCGCGGAAACTCGAGGTGAGGCAAAAACAGTAGCGACGCCGCGAGTCACTGCCTTAAATAATCGTCCGGCACAAATCGAGAGCGGGTCGCAAATCCCCGTTCAAACTACGCAAGCTGCCAGTGGAACGGCGGTCGTCACGACCACTTTCGTTTCAGTTCCTCTGCGTCTCTCAATTACCCCGCAAATTACCGATGCGGGCACTGTCATCTTGCGCGTCACCATTGAGAACAACACTATCAATACGGGCATCGCCGTCGGTGGTGTGCCGGGTATCGACACACAGCGCATGCAGACTGAAGTGCTCGTGCCAGATGGTGGCACAACTGTGATGGGTGGTGTATTAGCTGATACGGAAGGTGAAACTCGACAACGCACTCCCGGGCTCGCTTCGATTCCGCTTGTTGGCAATCTCTTCAAGCGCAAGCTAGTCACGCGCCAGAACAGTGAGATTCTCTTCTTCATCACGCCGCACATCTATCGGCCTGATTACCATGGTCGTCCAACCGGCACCACCCCGAGCAATGGTCCACGAACGACAACCATTTCGCAGCCTGTTCCGTTGGGCAATCCGCCCAGCAACACGCCAACGCCGACGCAGTTGCAGCAGCAGTCTGCGCCACAAACAACGCCACAGGGCCTGAATGCACCGGCACCAAACGCTGCGCCGGCATCAGCGCCAAGTGCACGGCCCGGTTCGCTGGGTGGTCAGCGTCCGTAAGCCCTGCGAGGTACGTCGCCATGTTTAAAGAAACACTGGAAACAATAATTGAGCGCACCGAGGGAAGTCTCGGTGCACTCATCATGGGCATCGACGGTATTGCAGTAGAACGGTTACTCAAGGAGGCCGGTCAGGAAGCAAACCTCGATGTAGCAGCTGCTGAGTTTACGTCGCTGGTGCGAAACGCCCAGAAAGCAGGGAAAGACACAGGACTCGGCGATCTCCGCGAACTCATGATCTCGCTCGATGGAGCTGTGGTGATAATGCGACTCCTGGGCCGGGATTACTTTGTGGTTCTGGCAATTGGTCCCGAAGGCAATTTAGGCAGGGCACGTTATGAGCTACGCAAGGCAGAGCTTCAACTCAAGAAAGAGTTTGCCGTCTAAGTGATGTGCGAAGGTTGGGGTGCCACTTTGCCATTAACCAGCAGGGCCAAGCCAACTTACAAAATCACTGTACCTCACGCCATTCGATTGCTTCTCCTCTTTGCGCTACCGCTGGCTATTTGTAGCCTCGGTAGCGCTGCTTCATTACAAGGGGAAGTGGCCGAGTTAGTTGACGGAGAGCCCATAGCTGTCGTTAGTGCGAACCATCTGCTAAAGGTCAGGCTGATCGCCGTGGCCGCTCCGGAACAGAACCAATCACTCTTTTAAGATACGCTAGAACGATTCGCAGCAATGAGGCTTCACGGTATTCTCACATAAGGCAGGCCGCGCAGGATGATCCTTTGCCGGCGAGAGACGCGGCGGGGATGCACGAGGGGATTGAAGAGGGTCCGCGGATTGGGAATCATTGCCGAAAGAAACGCCGCCTCATTGGCGCTTAACGCTGACGCCGGTTTGTGAAAGTAATGTTGGGCAGCAGCCTCTGCTCCGTAAATACCATCGCCCCATTCAATGACATTCAGATAGAGTTCAAGAATCCTGCGCTTCGTCAAGATCCGTTCCAAAAACACTGTTAGTATTGCTTCCTGTCCCTTACGAAAGAAAGACCGCTGTGAGGAAAGGTAAAGGTTCTTTGCCAACTGCTGCGAGATTGTCGAAGCTCCGCGTTTGAAATCAGGAAGAGTTGGCAGCCAATCGTCGTTTTCGCCTTCCTTCTTAGCTTCCCGCGCCGCGTCGCGCAAGGCTTCATCCCAGGCTTTCTGCAGCGCCTGATAATCAAAACCGTGGTGCGTTGTGAAATTTGTGTCTTCGCCTGCCAGCACGGCTCGTTGCAAATTAGGAGAAATTCTGTCGAGATTCACCCATAACTGTTCGCGCTTTGGTAGTTGTCCCTGCGACTGAGCTTCGTTTGCGCGAGCCTCGATCATAGAAGTAGTTACCGGGTTTTCAGTCCGTAAACGCGATATGCGAATAAGCATGATTGCCTCGTAAGCGACGACCCCGATGAAAATGCCGAGAAACGCCAGGAGTAGCGTCTTAATGATTCGTCGTATTCGGCGTAAATTTCTTTTCTTAATCTTCAATGAAAACTATTTGAGGGAGACCATGGGATTTGAAAGCCATGAAATCATCGGGAGCGTTGCCGGGGATCAAGGTATTCTCGTAAGCCATCCCCGATAAAGTTGAAGGCAAGTACGGTGAGCGCGATGGCGAGGCCGGGAAATATCAGAGCGTGCGGCGCCGCCTGAAGGGTTGATAGATCGCGTGCCTCTTCTATCATAACGCCCCACGAAGGCGCGGGCGGCGGCACTCCCAGGCCCAAAAACGATAATGAAGCTTCGGATAGAACAGCTCCGGCCATTCCCAGGCTAGCCTGCACAATCAACGGCTGAATCGCGTTGGGTAGGATATGAATCAGCAGTATGCGGGCGTCACTCGCTCCCAGAGCGCGAGCGGCCTGTACAAAATCATATTCGCGCACCTTCAATACTTGCCCTCGAATCAAACGAGCATAACCAACCCAACCAATGATACAAAGAGCGAAGATCAACTTGTTAAGCCCGGCGCCTAAGAAAGCGACCATCGCGATAGCCAGTAGCAGTCCGGGGAAAGCCAGGAACACATTGAACACATAACCGGAAATGAATCTATCGATCCAGCCACCATAGTAGCCCGCCAGTGCTCCCAAAAGCGTACCCACTAACGCCGAAACGGCAACTACGACAATGCCCACCTTAAGCGAAATACGCGCTCCGAAGACAACGCGAGAGAATATGTCGCGGCCCGTCGAGTCGGTGCCAAAGAAGTATTGTGCGGAAGGCGGCAGATAACGAAGCGAAAGATTTGTGGCCCCTACATCATGCGTAGCGATCCAGGGCGCGAAGATCGCGACAATCACCAGGATTACTACGATGACAAGGCCGACAATGGTTAGACGGTTCATAAAAAGTTCGGACTTGGGTCTTGGGCTTTGGTCTTTGATTCAAGCGTTTCAAAGGCCAAAGACCGACGGCCAAAGACCATCACTCACGAAACACGAATGCGTGGATCCAGCCACCGGTAAACCATGTCCGTTAGCATATTGGCAATGATGTAGGTCATGCTGATGACAAGTACGCAACCTTGTACTACGCGGTAATCGCGTTTGCCTATCCCGTCTTCTACCAGCAGGAGTCCCAATCCGGGCCAGCCAAAGATCTTTTCCGTAATAATTGCACCGGCGAGCAGCACGCCAAGCTGCAATCCCAGGATTGTTACCACCGGAATCAATCCGTTCTTCAAGACGTGCTTGTAAACAACCGTGGTTTCACTGAGGCCCTTCGCTCGAGCGGTGCGAACGTAGTCCTCGCCCAACTCTTCAATCACCGAAGAACGCACCATACGAGTCAGGATCGCCGATAGTGCCGCTCCCAGAGTTACGGCGGGCAGAACGAGATAACTGAAGTCGAAGCGGCCGGAGGGTGGAAGCCAGTCGAGTTTTACTGCAAATACATAGACGAGCAAAGGACCGATAACGAAGCCTGGCAAGCTGATGCCGATTAGCGCAACCACAGACGCGAGGTTATCAATCCAGGAACCACGGTTCTTCCCGGCTATCACACCTAAGGGAATAGCTATGACAATCGCGATCAAAAGGGCGGCGATGGCAAGTTCTATAGTTGCCAGGTAACGTTCTTTGATAAGGTCCATTACCGGTCTGTCAGTGCGAAAGGATCGCCCCATGTCACCGTGAAGCAGCGCAATCCAGTATTCTGTGTACCGGTTGTTGGCGCCATGCCATTGAAAGTGGCGTTCGCCCGTAACATCTCTGGGAAACGAAAAGAAAAAAGGCGGACGATCGAGACCGTGCTTCTGGCGAAACTGCTCAAATTGTTCGGGTGTTGCTTGCTCGCCTAAAACTGCAACTGCCGGATCACCGGGGACGAGCTCGATTAGCAGCGTGACCAGTGAAACGACCGTCCAGACTACGAGCAAGAGGATCGCGAAGCGCCGTAACGTTGTAAGAAGTTTATGCTTGAAAAATGAACGCACCCTGGCGTGTCTCGAAGAAGGAATTAGATGAAATTCGCTGGGATAATAGCACAGCGTAGATGAGCCGACGCCTGTTTGGGATGCAAGACAAGAACGTAGCCCGCAAGGAAAACCGCAATGAATCGCGTGGCCCCGACAACCGCGCGCTCCGCAAGGCCCTCCTCCGGGCTACGCTCTTATGGTTGCAAAGTTAGTTCTTTGCAACCAATCTCGTGAATCTGTATGAATCAATGCGGGCGCGTACCCAGATGTAGCGCCGCGATTCCTCCTGTTAAATTTCGGAAACTTACGTCCTCAAATCCAGCCTGCGTCATCATGTTTGATAGTTCTTTTTGATCCGGAAACTGCGAAACCGAGTCGGGCAAATACTGGTACGCGCTTTTCGAACCGCTTATCAAACCGCCGCACAATGGTAGCAACTTCGTAAAATAAATCTTAAAGAGCGAACGCAACAATGGCGTTCTCGGCTTCGAGAACTCCAAAACTGCAACCCGGCCGCCCGGCTTCAAGACTCGCCAAAGTTCCTTGAATCCCCCTTCAACACTCGTCAGATTTCGCAATCCAAACGCGATCGTCGCTACCTCAAAGGAACGGTCAGCGAAAGGAAGATCAAGCGCGTCTCCCTCAACGAAGGGCAGCGAAAAACCGGATTTCGAAACCTTGGCCGCTGCAATGTCGAGCATCGGGCGACAGAAATCTATGCCGAGAATTCGTGCCTCGCCGCTTTCAGACAGGGTGAGTGAAAGATCGCCCGTACCACACGCCACATCCAGGACTCGAGCCTCAGGATTGGCGAGAGTCGCGCTAAGTGTCTTCGCTACTAAACGTCTCCACCGTTTATCGATGTTGCCGGACAGTAGGTGATTTAAAAGATCGTAGCGAGCCGCGATAGTCGCAAACATTTCGCGTACGCGGCGTGCTTGCTCACTCGTCGTTGCGCTTTTTTTGTCAGGCACAGTTAACCGGAAGTCGGTGTCGATATGGTTGCAGGTAGATTGCGAATGATTTGTGATTACTCAGGTTTCGCCGGAATTCTTGTTGGAGGTTTAGCGTTGAGATGTTGACCTGATTTAGTGTCGGGCTTCGAATCATTGCTGGGCTCGGCCAGCGGCTTAGTCCTGGGATCGATCTCACCCATGATCTCTACCTTGCCGTAGCGCTCAAGTTGCGTTTTCACGACATCGGAGTTGCCGACCACGACGGAAGCAAAAGCACCCTCATGGAGAAGCCGCGCGGCTACCCGTTGAACATCACCCGGCGATATTCCATTCAAGGCGCGTAGTTGTTCTGCTACTGAAGGAAGTCCGTAGGTGTCAGCGTCAAGCCAGGCGTCAGCCACCCCATCGGGCGTAGCAAGCTCTTTATTAGCGAGCGCCACTTCCTGGCGCTTTGCCTGTTCAATCTCCGCAATTGTTACGGGTGAACTCGCTAAAGACTGTATAGCCTCGCGGGCGGTTGCGAGTGTTTTCCCGGCGAGCAAATTGTCCACGCTCGCCCCCATGACAAACATTCCCGGTAAGGCAAGAGCATCATTCCGGACAAAGACAGGGCTGCGCGCAACTTCAGGGAGAAGTTTCTCCCATCGCTGGCGCGCCAAAGCTGCGAGCAACGTGGCCGCAGCCGCGTCCGCATCTTGCCGATTTAAACCCCGTAACGCCAACCTAACCTCGACGCTCTGATCCGCAGGCGCATTAATTATCAGTGTCCGCGGGTCAGGCGCGGCCGGCTGTCGAAAGGTTCCCGGCACCAGCTGTTCACTTTTGCGCCAGACCCCGAGCAGTTGGCGGAGGGACCGCATTGCTCGATTAGGTTGAATGCCTCCGATAATGACCAGCGTCGAATTGTTTGGGTTTAGGAATCGCTCGCGGGCGAGCATAAGGTCGGCGCTTTCCACCCGTTCGAGCGATTCAACGCTACCGCCGTAAGGACGCCCGTAAGGGAAGTCACCAAACAGCCGCGTTGCAATCGCACGATCAGCCAGCATTGCCGAGGAGATACTGACTTCCTTTACGATTTTTATACGCCCAACTCGGACCTTTGCGACGTTCTCTGGTGTCAGTTGGGTCGTGACAAGTGCCGTTCGCAGAATCTCAACTATTCGCTCAAACTCGCGGGCCCGGCCCTGCATAGTGATCGTCAACGAGTCGTAGTCAGTAGTGACGTTCAGCCGCCCCCGCATTTCATCGGCAAAATATTCGCGCGTGGTGGGGTCGGGAAAGAGAATGTCTCCAAGTAGTGCCATGGTTCCGGCCTTGCCTGCCAGGTCGAATGCTGCACCACTATGCACGCGGAGTTTCAGTAGCACATCCTGATCACCGGCACGGGGCCAGACGAGTACCCGCAGGCCGTTGAGGAGCCGGTTGCGCTCGGGCTCCATGGGGGCCTGCGCCGGCACTGCCGCATAAAACAAGCATATTAAGCAAACAGCCAGGATGACTCTTCTTAAGAAACTCTTGAATGCCACTGCTTTCATAGGTGTTTCAGGCCTTATGTGCCAACCAAATCCAACAAATTATCAATGATAGGAGGAGCAAACATCTTAGATGCGCGATATTTAGTCGTCAACCGTTTGGCTTCTAAATGCATCCAACGCCCTGGTTTGAGCAGTATTGGTCACGTCCGGACGTCTACGGGCTCAAAAATTCTTCGCTGGCCGCGGCAGGTTTTCAACAGGTCGGTGTTTGAAATCGGGCCTGAAGTTTGAGGGAAGGGCGTATCTTTTAACCATTTGCCGGTAATACTAGTAGGAAGCGATTCCTGCAGAATCGAGTGCCGATTGCCAGAAAGAACCACAGACGAACTTTTGCTTGAAAGAGCAGGAGCTGGCGACCCGGCGGCTTTCATCAAGTTATATGAACGGCACCGCGCTATGATTTTCCGTTTTTCGTACAGGCTTTCAGGCTCTATTGAGGCAGCGGAAGACATAACGCACGACTGCTTCCTGAGCTTGATAAAGAAGCCAAACAACTTTCTGCCCGACCGAGGATCCCTGCGGAACTACCTGTTTGCAGCGGCGCGCAATCTTTGGCTTAAGCAGCTAAGGAGCTCGGGTAGAGAGTCGGCAATGGATGAGTTTGCGGAGGATCAGTTCATTGCTCCCGGGCGAGAACCTTTGCGCCAGTTGCTGGATGATGAACTTTCGTTGAAGGTAAAGGAGGCTGTCTCCAGCCTGCCCCCATTGCAAAGGGAGGCGTTGATTCTTTTTGAGTACGAGGGCCTCGCCCTCAACGAGATCGCAGGCTTGGTTGGCACTGATGTCGGGGCCGTAAAATCTCGCTTGCATCGAGCCCGCGAGCGACTAAGAAATGCGCTCCGGCCATACTTAGGCGGTAGTCGGGAATTGAATACCAGGCGGGAAATTGTTACTTTGGAGCAGGCTTGAAATGAGCAGTACTATTCCACCCGAAGGGGCCGGTGAAAACTTTATTGCAGAAGACGAGCTTCAGAGTTTGCTTGAGCGCTGGATTGCTCCGGGGCCTTCGAAAACTCTCGATCAGCGAGTGGTAAACAGTTATCATAGGGAGATGGGAAGCCCACACCCGGCGGCCGATTCGGTAAGGTTTCCCCAAAGCCAGAACGAGGTAGTGAAGATGAAGTTTTGTTCCACATGCAAAGAGGAGTTCGCGGACAAGTTTAGTTTTTGTCCGGTAGATGGCACTCCTCTCAATGTGCTGGTTTCTGAACCTGAGAATAAGGTGGTTAGCTCGGCGAGTTTCACAGATTCAGTCAATGAGAGCGCCCCCCCTCTGGCGGCGGCCGGTTCCACAGCGCTTGTGCCGCGCGGCGAGTATCATCTGACTATAATCGATGATGCGGGATTGGTGGGCAGGCTGGCAAAAGAAGTAACGGATGTTGCTCACGAGTACCAGTTGACGTGGCCCGAATTTAAGCGTGACCCATTCGGTTTTACGAAGCGATCTCTGGTCGGTTATGGGCAAATGGCCTCGAAATTTCTTGCAAATCGCAACGTACTTCTAGGCCTGATCGTAGCGATCCTGGCAATGGTAGCTTTGGTAGGGGTTGTTGGGCTCCTTGATCGCGCTCAGCCAGGTGGTATGTCTCGGACTGGTTTCGTGACATTTGCTTTGGTGGCTGGCGTAATCCTCGTCGGCATTTTCATAACCTGGCTTCGGAAGAGCCAGAGTGGAGCAGTCTTGGGAGCTCCTGAGGCGGAATCAAACAACGCAGTTCTCGGTATGGTTGCGGCGTTCTCTGTCTTTACGCTTTTGATTGGGGGTGGTGTTCTCTACAATTTCTGGCAAAACAGAATTCAGGAAACGCAGCAGGCAGCCGAGCAAGACGTCGTCCAACAGTTTATAGATATTCCAAACGAACAACCGACCCCTGATGAGGGCACCGCCGGTCTGAACAAAGGCAAGGGTGGGGGCAGCAAACCAAAGCAGGAGAAACCAGGCGGCGGCGGCGGTGGTGGTCGGGAAGAGCAGAAGCCGGCATCGTTTGGCAAAACTCCACAGGCCTCATTAACAGTGCCCCAGGTGGTAGCGCCTGATCCACATCCCCCGGCAATAAAAAACCCAGTGCTTCCGGTGGCCGCGACCGTGGTTGCGGATCCGATGTTAGTTCCCCCTGATGCGCGCGTTCTGGCCTACGGCGACCCTAAGTCCAAGAGCACTGATCCGTCGTCAGGTCCAGGAACCGGTAATGGCATCGGCACGGGCAAGGGTGGCGGTATTGGACCTGGTGAAGGCGGCGGGATTGGTCCTGGCCGCGGCGGCAATATCGGCGGCGGCGACTATCGCGAAGGTGGTGGCGGACCGGGCGGTGGCGGTGGTGGTACTGACTACAACAAAGTCTTCAGTGGAAAAGATGTGAGTTCAAAAGCTCGCGTTCTTTCCAAACCCGAACCGCAGTACACGGAAGAAGCACGAAAGAATCAGGTGACTGGAACCGTGGTGCTGCGAGCGGTATTCACGTCTGGTGGTCAGGTGGCTAACATTCGTGCCGTCTCAGGACTTCCGTACGGTTTGACCGAGCGGGCAATAGCTGCGGCTCGTCAAATAAAATTCAGTCCAGCTACTAAGGATGGACACGCGGTTTCGATGTACATCGAACTGCAATACAACTTCAACCTATATTAAGAGTCACTGTTCATAGACCAGAGGGCGCCGATTGTAATCCAGTCGGCGCCCTTTTTGTGTGTCTGGAAGAAGTCCGCCGGTCAGAAGCCTACATCTTTGCTACGTTATCTGAAGCTTGAAACAGGGGACTTGCGAGGTTGGTAGTCATGAAATTCTTCAAGTAGATTGCTCTCTAAACTAGCTTCATCCAAATGGTATTAGCCTTTTACCTTCTCCTTCATGCGCGCCTCGACCAGGGGTGGAACTAGTCCAGCAAGTTCTCCTCCCAACTGGAAGACTTCTTTCACAAGCCGCGAGCTGACATATGAGTATGTCTCTGCAGGCATCATGAACACAGTCTCAATGCTCGGCTCCAGGCGGCGATTCATCAAGGCCATCTGTAACTCGTATTCGTAATCGGAGATAGCTCTGATGCCGCGCACAATTGCGTGGGCCTGCTGTGAGAGGGCGTAATGGACCAGCAGCCCCTCGAAATCGTCTACGCGTAACACGCAATTGCCGCGCGCAATCGTTTTGAGCACTTCTTCGAGCATACCGCGGCGCTCTTCGATCGAGAAGAATGGCTGCTTGTCAGGGTTTACAAGTATGGCGATGATGATTTCATCAAAAAGTTTGCAGCCCCGCTCGATGATGTCGAGATGTCCATTGGTAACTGGATCGAATGAGCCGGGGTAGATGGCGCGTCGCATGGAGGTGAATGGTAATTGGTAAATGGTAAATGGTAAATAGGAAACGGTGGACCTTAACAATGAGCGTGAACCGGAGAAAGAAATCCTTTTCTCTCGTGTGCACTGATTTCGTCATCTGCTCGCAGGGTTTCATAGGAAACCCTTATTGATAAGCAAGATGAAAAAGAGTATGAAAGGCGCATCTCTCGGATCGCCCTTTTCGAGCTGGGCATCCTTATTCAGAAGTTTAGCGTTGCTTTCTCAGACTGCAGACGAAAAGAGACGTCGGTCAGTTTCATAGTTCAGTCTGGAGTCCGGCAGCAAACAGCATTCTCACGCCCACTATAGGAGAAACCAAAATGGCCAGGAAAAAGAAAGGTGTGACCCGCAGACGCTTTCTGGAGCAAGTCGGGTTGGCAGGGGGCTCGGCGGCGCTTTACGAGACGATGACCGCGCTCGGACTGATTAATCTTCCGGAAGCGTGGGCTGGCCCACCTGAACTTCCCCAAGGTTCCGGAGCAGGCAAATCAGTTGTCATCCTCGGCGCCGGCATCGGCGGGCTGACTGCCGCCTATGAACTGACACGCGCAAACTACCGCTGCCAGGTTATCGAATTGACCGAGCGGGCGGGTGGACGAAATCACACGGCACGGCGGGGCACTGTACTCCAAGAGGTGAATGAGAACGGTCAATGGACCGCACAGGTTTGCAACTTCGACGAAGGCCTCTATCTGAATCTGGGTCCGGGACGTCTCCCTTACCATCACCGAAGGGTGCTTCACTACTGTAAGGAATTAGGCGTGGCGCTCGAAGTTTATGTGATGGAGACGATGGCTAATTTATTCCAAAGCGACAAGGCTTTTGGCGGCAAGGCCCAGATCCGGCGGCGCATCGCCAACGACATGCAGGGCTATATCTCGGAGATGTTGGCGAAAGCTGTGAGTCAGAACGCTCTCAACGCAGAGCTCAACGCGGCCGACCGCGACAAGCTCCTTTGTCTCTTGAAGAATTTCGGCGACCTCGGCGAGAACGACGTGTGCAGTACATGTGGCCAGAATAAGTGCAACAGATGCAACACGAGTTGTCAGGATTGCGTGAGCTGCAATAGGCAATGTGTCACGTGCTTCAGGTATAGCGGCTCGACCCGCGACGGATGCGAGATAACCGTTTACGAACCTTGTGATCCCGGACCAACGCTCAAGTTACAAGAACTCCTAAGTTCCGAATTCTGGCGCTTCCGCTTCTACCAATCTCTTGAATACGAGTGGCAGCCGACGCTCTTTCAGCCTGTGGGCGGCATGGATAAGATCGTGGACGGTTTTGTCGGCAAGATCGGCTCGCTCATCCAGTACAACACGAAGGTGCTCGACATTAATACTGCCAATGACGGCGTCACTGTCGTCGTCGAAAGCCGGGGAACGCGCAGCACTATTAAAGCGGACTATTGCATCAGCAATATACCCTTGCCGCTGCTGGAAAAAATCACTAACAATTTCACGTCTGATTTTGAAGCTGCCGTCAAGCAGTGTAGGTACGACCCAACGTGCAAGCTCGGCTGGCAGGCCAACGAGCGCTTCTGGGAATCGGACAAAAACCAGATTTACGGTGGCATCAGTTATACGGACGATCCAATCACGCAAATGTGGTATCCATCGTATGACTACTTCACAAGAAACGGGACCCTGACCGGCGTCTATAACTACGACGAAAATGCAATCGCCTTCGGCAAAATGAGCCTTGAGGAGCGTATCAAGACTGCACGACAAGGCGCTATCAAGTTTCACCCCGAGTTTGCGGATACGCGACTGGTCCCGTCAGACAAGGCTATCTCTATAGCCTGGCAGAATATTCCAAACGAGGGCGGTGGCTGGGCAAACTGGGATCCGAATAGCGCGGCAGATGCGAAGGCCTACTCGCGCCTGTTGGCTCCGGATCGTCGGTTTTTCGTTGTGGGCGATCAGGTTTCGCAAATGCCGGGTTGGCAGGAGGGAGCTATGATGTCTGCGCAACACGTCGTCGAGCAAATAGGAGGCAGGAGACTTCTCACCGTGCCGCAGATCAGGCGTGCGCCCAATACACGCCGCCTGATCCATGGCCGTACTTAACCCGCGCTTCCACGTCGCCCGTTGTTATCGAGGAATCCGTTTGCCAGACGGATTCCTCGACATTGCCACCCTCACGTGCAAGTTTTGTTGTAATCCCCCTCAGAAACCACCGGCGCAGGTTGCATTGCCAGCATTCCTCATGCGGTAGTAACATGAACCACAACTTAGGGAGTTATTATGGTTCAGATAATCCCGCTACGTTCAGAGAAAATCGCGCCCTTTCTCACCCTGGATCTTACGAGCATCCGCTTGACAGCCGCACAGTTTCAACAACTCTGCCGCGATAACCAAGACCTTCGTCTTGAATTAGCGTCAAACGGAGACCTAATCGTCATGCCCCCCACCGGATCGAGAACGGGCCAACGCAGCTTTAATCTTAATGGACAACTGAGCGCATGGGTTAAGACAGATGGCACGGGTGTCGCGTTCGATTCCTCAACGGGCTTTACTCTCCCTGATGGTGCCATACTGTCTCCTGATGCTTCATGGGTAAGACGGGAGAGGTGGGACGCCCTGAGTGAAGAGGAACAGGAAGGCTTCGCGCCGTTATGTCCCGATTTCGTAATCGAACTGAGGTCTCATTCGAATACTTTGAAATCGCTACAGGACAAGATGCAAGAGTACATGGAAAATGGAGCGCAGTTGGCCTGGTTGATTGATCCAGTTGAGCGGCGTGTTTACATCTATCGGACTGGCGAAGAGGTTGAAATGCTCATCGATCCAGCTACCGTCTCTGCCGATCCAATCCTAATGGGCTTCGTGTTGCAGTTAGCTGAGTTGTGGTGAGCCTGCTGCGGTGTCCTGCTTGACAGTACAGGATCGTGATGTTTCAATAACCGTCGGAAGAAACGTGGTGAGTTAAGGCGACTTGCGGCCACGAAAAACAATCCGCTAAACAGCTCGGCGAGTCTTTCCCGCGAGACTAATCGAATAGGGTTCTAGGAAAGCCCCGCGTTGTTCAGCGCGGGGCTTTTGTCTTGGGGCGATGGCCTTTGCTGCCTGTCGCAATGGTAAATGGTAAATGGTGAACCGCAAATAGATTTGTTCGCCGTTCGACCATTCTATTTACCACTTACTATTTCCAGCTATGGCTAATTTTCTCGACACTCTAAAACAACGCATCGTCGTCTTTGATGGCGCGATGGGGACCAATATTCAGGTACAGAATCTTACGCCCGATGATTTCGGGGGATTGGATGGCTGCAACGAATATCTGGTTGTGACCAAGCCGGAAGCGGTGGCAAAAGTTCACGCTGGTTTTCTGGAGGTTGGTTGCGACGTCATCGAGACTGACACGTTTGGAGCCGCTTCGATCGTGCTCGCTGAATACGACATTGCCGACAAAGCGTACGAACTAAATCTAAAAGCGGCGCAGCTAGCGAAGCGCGTTGCGTTGGACTATTCAAAGGTAGATTGGCCGCGGTGGGTTGCCGGTTCGATGGGTCCAACCACCAAGCTACCTTCATTGGGCCACATCTCCTTCCTCGACATGAAGCGGTCTTACTACGATCAGGTGCGCGGCCTGGTGGATGGTGGGGTCGATCTTCTTATTGTGGAAACCTGCCAGGACCTACTGCAAACGAAGTCTGCGTTGGCGGCCATCTTCGAATACTTCGAAGAGATCAAGCGTCGCGTCCCTGTGATTGCCCAGGTAACGATCGAGGCTTTTGGCACCATGTTGATGGGGACTGAAATCGGCGCCGCTCTTACCGCGCTCGAGCCCTTTCCCATCGATGTAATCGGCATGAATTGTGCAACCGGCCCCAAGCAGATGAGCGAAAACGTTCGCTACCTCTGTCAGAACTCCACGCTGCCGGTGTCTGTCATCCCGAACGCCGGCATTCCAGAGAACGTCGGCGGTCATGCTCATTACAAAGAGACCCCCGAATCCCTCGCTGCGGACCTGGCACACTTCGCGCGCGACCTTGGTGTAAACATTGTCGGCGGCTGCTGTGGCACGACACCCGCACATTTGCGGGCAGTGGTTGAGGCGGTGAGAAACGTTACTCCGGTGCGGCGGAACGTGGAGCGTTTAGCGGCAGCCTCGTCGAATTTCATTCAACAGCCATACCGGCAAGACACTTCGTTTCTGATCGTTGGCGAGCGCGTCAACGCCAGTGGTTCAAAAAAGATGCGCGATCTTTTAAGCGTAGAAGACTGGGATGGCCTGGTTTCGCTTGCCAAAGAGCAGGAACGTGAAGGCGCGCACGTGCTTGATGTGAACGTAGACTTCGTTGGCCGCAATGGCGAGGCCGATATGCACGAGCTAGCCTCGCGTCTGTCCACGAACATAAAAATCCCGCTAATGTTCGATTCCACCGAGTGGCAGAAGATGGAGGCCGGACTGCATCACGCGGGCGGCAAGTGCATTCTGAACTCCACCAACTACGAAGACGGTGTGCCGCGGTTTACGAAAGTAATTGAGTTGGCGAAACGTTATGGCGCAAGCGTAGTTATCGGAACTATCGACGAAGAGGGCATGGCCCGCACCGCCGACGGCAAACTCAGGATTGCGAAGCGCGCATACGTGCAGGCCACAACCGAGCTCGAGCTGCCGGCTTCCGATATTTTCTTCGATCCACTGGCGCTGCCAATCTCGACTGGCATTGAAGAAGACCGTCGCAACGCACTCGAAACGATAGAGGGAATTCGCCGCATAAAGAAGGAGCTCCCCGGCTGCTTTACTATCCTGGGTGTTTCCAACATCTCCTTTGGACTAAACCCGGCATCGCGCGTTGTGCTCAATTCAGTATTTTTGCACGACGCGGTGGCAGCGGGTCTGGATGCGGCGATAGTTAACGCCAGCAAAATCGAACCGCTGAACCGTATTGGCGAGCAGGAACTGAAAGTCGCGCGCGAGTTGATCTACGACCAGCGCAAGTTTGAGGGTGAGGTCTGCATCTACGATCCACTCACGGAATTCACCAAACTCTTCGAAGGCGTCAAGGCAAAGGGAAGTAAGAAAGCTTCCAAAGGTGAAACTGTCGAAGAACGACTGAAGAATCACATCATTGATGGCGAGAAGATTGGCCTCGAAGACGAGCTGAGATCGGCACTCGAAAAGTATTCTGCGCTCGAGATTGTCAACGACATTCTGCTCGAAGGCATGAAGGTTGTCGGTGATCTCTTCGGCAGCGGCCAGATGCAATTGCCCTTCGTTTTGCAATCCGCTGAAGCAATGAAGGCGGCGGTGCGTTTTCTCGAACCCTTCATGGAGAAGAAAGGCGGCGCCACTACCAAAGGCACGATGATTTTGGCAACAGTTAAGGGTGATGTCCACGACATTGGCAAAAACCTTGTCGACATCATCCTCACGAACAACGGCTACAAGGTGATCAATCTCGGCATCAAGCAGCCGATCGATAACATTCTTCAGGCGCACGAAGAGCATAAAGCAGACGCTATCGGCATGAGTGGGCTGCTGGTTAAGTCGACGCTCATCATGAAGGAGAATTTGGAGCTGATGAACGAGCGCGGTGTCAATATTCCCGTTGTGCTGGGAGGCGCTGCACTCAACCGCCGTTATGTTGATGACGATTTAAAGCCTCTCTATAAAGGACAACTCTTTTACGCACGTGACGCGTTTGCCGGTCTTCATACGATGGACAAACTGGCTAGCGGCAACGGAGCGGAACTAAACATGGGCGATATGGCGAAGGCCGCGGTCGCCTCTGGCAGCGACCTGGAAGCAGCCGAAGACTCGGAAGACCTTGTGGGCGAAGAAGCGAAGCTGGGTATTCGCAAACCTTTGCAACCACGGGGAACGACGAAAATTGCGGGTGATACAACCCATACCAGGCGGTCAGACGTGGGCACAGACGTACCCGTTCCAGCTGCCCCGTTTTATGGTTCGCGAGTTGTCGAGGACATCGCGCTTGACGAGGTGTTTTCCTTTGTCAACGAGACTGCTTTATTCAAAGGACAGTGGCAGTTCAAACAGGGACGCATGCCGGCGGCTGATTACGAAACGCTGGTGCGCAAAACTGTGCGGCCGATTTACGAAGAGTTGCAGCAACGAAGCAAACGAGAGCAACTGCTGAGGCCGCGGGTTGTTTACGGATACTTTCCCTGCCAATCATCCGGCAATGATCTAATCATCCTCAATGACGACAAAAAGATCGAACGGATGCGCTTCACTTTCCCGCGCCAGCCCTCGGGGAAGCGGCTTTGCCTGGCGGATTTCTTTGCCGCGAAAGAGTCGGGGCGGGTTGATGTCGTGTCCTTCCACCTGGTCACAATGGGAAGTCGCGCGAGCGCGTATTCACAAGAACTATTCAAATCGGATAACTACACCGACTATCTTTATTTCCACGGGCTGAGCGTGGAAGGAGCCGAAGCGCTGGCCGAATTGTGGCACAAACGCATTCGCGAGGAGTTGGGTATCGCCGTTCAGGATGCGGCCGATGTGAGGAAGTTATTTCGTCAGCAATATCAGGGTTCGCGCTTCAGTTTTGGGTACCCGGCATGTCCCAACCTCGAGGATCAGGCTAAGCTGTTTGAACTGTTGGATCCGGCGCGCATCGGTGTGGAACTAACCGAAGAGTTCCAACTCGATCCGGAGCAGTCGACTTCGGCGATCATTGTTCATCATCCGGAGGCGAAATACTTTTCAATCGACTAAAGTCAAAGTCATAAGTAGTCCAATGTCCAAAGTCCAAAGTCCGGAGCCCGATTTCGCCGCATCTAAGCGGACGAACTCGAACAGGGAAGACATTCGACGCTGGACAGTCGACTTTGGACAGCCCCTCGAACCCTCACCCGACGAGTTTGCGGTTTTATCATCGTTCGAGCGCTTTGCCTTTCATCTAGTTCGGCGAATGAATCAAGGTAATTGGAAGCGCCTATGGACGTGGTGTCAAAGGGTCTTCGGCGCGGGGTGGATACATCTATCAACCTACAACCTCATGCAGGTTTACGGCCTGGAGAACGTTGAAGCCGCCTCACGAGATCGCCCCATATTATTGGCCGCTAATCATCGATCGTTCTTCGATATGTACACTGTATCGACAGTGCTTTTCCGCCACACGTCGTGGCGCAAACAACTCTTCTTTCCGGTGCGGGGCCGATTCTTCTACGACTCAGTGTTGGGGTTGTTTGTGAATCTGGTGATGGGTTGGTGGTCGATGTATCCGCCGTTTTTCGCCTCAGGTGAAAACCCCATTCTCGAAAAACGCGCGTTTGATAAGTATTCGTTTCGAGTGTTGACGGAACTTTGCCGAAACGGCGCCGGCAACGTCATCGGCTTTCATCCCGAAGGCACCCGCAACAGGAATGCAGATCCTTATTCGTATTTGCCTGCGCAGCCGGGCATTGGAAAACTTATTAAGGACGCAGCGCCCCAGGTTATTCCGGTATTTGTTGCCGGGCTGGGTAACGATCTGCCGAAACAAGTATTGGGTAACTGGAGAGGCGGGGAAAAGATCCGCATACATTTTGGGCGACAATTAGATCTATCGAGCTACCTGTCCATGAAAGACCAGGCGCGGACATATATAGATATATCCAGGTTGGTGATGAGCAGGATTGCCGAACTTGGCGAACAGGACCGTACTATGCAGCAATCAGCAATCAGCAACCAGCAAGCATTGGTCAGGGATTAGGCTCGGGCTAATAGAGTTGGTTAAGCAGATCCAGCTGTTTCGCATCACCCTTAGGTGGACATCGAATTTGCCGTTTACTGTGTGGTTTTTGTTGATGGCTGATTGCTATTCTTTCACATGCCTCTTCCCCTCGTAATCATCAATCCCGAATCCGCTGGGGGCGCAACGCGCGACGCATGGCCAAAAATTGCCAGCGAGCTGGCCGCGCACTTCGGACCATTTACACCCAAGTTCACCAAACATGCGGGTGAGGGAATCGAACTTGCCGCAAGTGCCGCACGCAAAGGCACAAAACTCATAGTTGCCTGCGGGGGCGATGGAACGATTTCAGAAGTAGCGAACGGGATTCTGTCTGCTGGAAGCGACACGGAATTGGGAATCCTTCCCAGCGGAACAGGCGGTGACTTTCGGAAGACGATTGGCATTTCGGCTCGTTCGAGCGATGCGGCCAGAATTCTTCGCGATGGCCAGACGCGGCTGATCGATGTAGGTAGGGTTACTTTCACGAGAGACGACGGCGAGCACGAATCACGCTACTTTCTCGGCGTGGCTTCATTCGGGATGAGTGCCGACGTTGTCGCGCGCGTGAAAGAGGGCGGCCCTGAATGGCTCCCCACAAAGGGTCCTAAGTGGTTAACGGGGCGAGTCTCTTTCGGCATTGCCATGTTGCAATCAGCGCTAAGAATGGGTCCGACGCGAGTGGTCGTGCAACTCGACGACGATCCGGCACGCCACCTGACCGTCGCGAATCTCTGCATCGCCAACGCGCGGTATTTTGGTGGAGGCATGAAGATTGCTCCAGACGCAAAGTTGACTGATGGAAAGTTTGACGTGATTAGTATTGGCGATCTCGGAGCCGCACGGATCCTGGCAAACGCGCCGCGCTTGTATCTGGGCGCGCACCTCAGCATGGAGAAAGTAGGCCACGCGCTCGCCACAAAGATTGTTGCTCGTCCTGTTGATGGTGATCGGCGCATCGAGATTGAAGTGGATGGTGAAATTCCAGGCCAGCTGCCAGCCACATTTCAAATCCTTCCCAGAGCTCTGCGAGTTCGTTGTCCCCGGCGCAAATGAGACGACGACCCAAGGAGCGACAAGTCACTACAGAATCGGGCGCGGTAACGCCGGATGCTAGAGCCAACTTCAGTATCGGCCTGTGGGCACAGGACTATTGTCAAAGTAGACTCTAGCATCCGGCGCTGCCGCGCTCGGTTCTGTAGCGGCATCAGGTTTATAAGAAAGCGCTTGCCTGTAAATTGGAAAACAGGGTATAAATATCGCACCGAGCCCTGATTATATGAACTTGATTTGTTTGGCACGGCGCTCTTAATGTATAGAGGAATAACTGTTCTTACGCAGAGAGTAATCCCTGCACTGCGGGGAGTTGTATAGTTTTTACTCTTTGCCGCGTTGAAGTGTATCTGCACAAATCAGCTAATGGGGGATCCGTATAGTGGATAGTCAGCTCAACGAAGAGCTACCCAGCAACAGCTCCACTACTTCGCGACCCGGGGAAACTATCCCCGCCGGCGAACCTTCTCGTGAACTTGTAGCGGCGAAGCCTCCTGTGCCGCCGGCCGCGAAAGCTGCGCCTAAGCCCGCCGGGGCAGTCGTGGAAAGCACACCGGACCCACCCGTTAACAAGATGCGCCGGAGGATCGTTTGGGCAAGCATCGTAGGGTTTCTGATTACCTGCTTTTTGATGTTCCTTCGATTTTTCCTGCCGCGGTCTATTCTCGAGCCGTCCAGCAGGTTTTCCGTTGGCTTTCCTTCTGATTATGCGCTCGGAGTCGATACAAAGTGGCAGCAGCAGTACCGTATCTGGGTTGACAAGACTTCCGATAGAGTTTTTGTGATCTACGCGCGCTGTACCCACCTCGGCTGCACTCCTGATTGGAAGGCGAGTGAAAATAAATTTAAGTGTCCCTGTCACGGCAGTGGTTATGACAGCGAGGGGATTAACTTTGAAGGGCCGGCGCCGCGGCCTATGGATCGCGCTCATGTCGAACTGGATGCCGAGGGACAAATCGTCGTGGACATAGGCAAGCTTTACAAGTGGCCCAAGGGCGAGAAAAACGAATTCAACGACCCAGGGGCTTACATTCCGCTGTAATTCCTGAGCGAACCTGACGAGGTTTCATGAACGAAAAGCCTGATCAGAAAGAGACGAAGCAGTTGACTGGCGACGAAAAAGCCAGTGCGGGCCTTCTTGAAAAAGTGAAGGAGGGTAGTACTGCACTCAAGCAGCGGGCTATAGAAGAAGCCAAGACTTACAAAGATGTTCAGGACACACAACTTTGGAAGTCGATCTTTCGCGTGTCGCATGATCGCTCCGACCCGCGCAATCGCTCCTTGGCTGTCCTATCAAACGTTTTCCTGCATCTTCATCCGGCAAAAATAAATCGCGACGCAGTCCGTTACCAGTACACCTGGGGAATGGGCGGCATCACTTTTTATCTCTTCATCGTGCTCACCTTCACCGGCGTGTTGCTGATGTTCTACTACCACCCGACGAAGGTTGATGCGTTTCGGGACATTCTTTACCTCGAGCATGACGTCCCTTTTGGCAAGCTGCTCAGAAACATGCATCGCTGGGCGGCCCACTTGATGGTGATTACTACCTGGCTCCATATGTTTCGCGTTGTCCTGACCGGATCATACAAACGCCCACGCGAGTTTAATTGGGGCGTAGGTGTGGTGTTGCTGGTCTTGACGCTTCTGCTTTCGTTTACCGGATATCTGCTGCCGGACGATCAGCTTGGTTTCTGGGCGGTCACGGTAGGCACTAACATGGCACGCGCT
>DASXQM010000116.1:0-8832 GCA_036507195.1 Pyrinomonadaceae bacterium
CGGGAAGACCATGAGACGCGGTGACATTCTCAGTGTCACCGACTCCCCGTGTCCCCGTATCATTTCCTAGCAGCACCGCATCCGGTTCGAAGACCGCGGGAGCAACGGCCTCGGGCGGGCGGCGTTCGAAGCTGGTTTCTACGAAGCGAAACTCAACAAATTTCGGATTGCGAATTTCGGATTGCGGATTTGTGCTTTGTCCTTTGTCACTTGCTTCGATGATCAGCGTCAGTTCGGTGGCATGCAGATCTACTTTGCTTAGAGTCAAGGTCGCTTTAACTAATCCTGACCTCTGACCCCTGACCTCTGACCCCTGCTGTTCAGATTCCGAAGAAATTACATAGGATTTCCCCTGCTCGTTGAGCCGTGTTTGTCCGCTTCCAATTAGTGCTGCGAAATCATTTGCCGAAGGTGAGAACTGCCAGGCGTCATCAACATTTCGGACTGCTGATTGCGGACTAGCACCCCGGACGGGCTGCCCGTCTGGGGGCCCCGCCTTGCGGATTTGAAGGCGTGCTTGCGATCCATGATGGTAGATCGTTTGCACTCCATCCCGGTTTCGCCAATCACCAGCGATTAGTCTTCCCCGCTCGTCATAGAGGCGACGCGCCGTGATGCCCCGTTCAGCGCTTTGCCATACTTCAATCTTGCGTTGAGCGATCAACTCACCACCTTTGCGCTCTTCCAGACTAATGAGGCGATGGACTACTTGATCCGTTCGGCTGGCTGCGATCTCCTCTTGTTGCGCGGCCTGCCGAAGCAAATCAGCGGCAGTAACACGCGTGACAGGATTGCGGGTTCGAAGCATGAGGAAAGCCGCGGCGAACACGATCGCAAACAAAACCGTGACCGTTGCTGGTCGAGTAAGTAGGCCAAGGTCAAAAGTCCAAGGTCCAATTTCAGGTATTCGCGAATAAAGCGCTTTCCAGAATCCACGCTTCTGGTCGAGCGGACGTTGGACGTTGGACGCTAAACGTTGGAGTTCATTATCGACGCCCTTACTTACGGCCATGCTACTGCCCAGACTTTGAACATTGGACTTTTGACTTTGGACTTCTGTAATAAACAGCGGATCGGTATATGCGACATGCAGCGTGGGCCACGGGCTATCAAATCTCAGTTTCAGTTCCAGCCCGCGTTGATCGCTTAACTCAACTCGAGTCACCCGTTCAACGTCGCCACGTGGCGGCAGCTCATCGACATTGAGCAAGAGCAAACGAATTCCCAATTCGCTGAAGACTTCAACGAAGCCAATCTGTTCGGTCATGTCCACATCGAGTGTCTGCTCGCTCAACTCAGAGTTGACCTTTTGCGATCCCTGGAGCAAACCGTTGACCGAGATATGCAATTCTTTTGGACGATGCTCAAAGGCTTCGCGCGCGCGCCGGCGCCAGCGCTTGATTGCCCCGACGCTTGCTCCACCGCCGCTCCCTTCACCGCCGTCTCCACCCTTACCTCCTTTGCCACTCTTGCCGCGCTGATCTCTGCCAAGAGTGTCGGTGGGATAACGTTTGGCGAGCAGCGGCAAACCCAGACATTTGTTCACAATGTCCATACAGGTTGGGCAACTGACTATATGCGCGAGCTCCCCGCTTTTCATTGGCGCACTGTCTTGCGTCTTGTAGAGCGCTTGAAGTTGCTTGTGAGAGAAGCAGTGTCCCTGGCGCGATTGAAAAATCATCTGGCGTAACTCCACTAGAAACTCGTTTATCTCTCGTGCGAAGCCAGTTTGCCCAAACGGGACTGTGGCGGTCTCCTTGATAAAACCGAGAGTCGCCGGCTGCTCAAGGCTGGCCCGGGCTTCTGAGCGAGCGAGTCGTAGCCGTTCGTCTACTGACGAGCGAGTGGTGCGCAATATCTGCGCGATCTCTGAGGGATAGTAGCCGTGGAAGAAACGCAGAATCAGTACGCTCCCCACCCACGCGGATTCTTTCCGAGCGCAGGCGTAGCGACAGATGTGTCGCAGCTCATCCTGAGCCTTGATTTGGTCACGGGCATCGGCAGCGCGGAGACTCATCTCCGCCGACTCATATTCCACGATTGACAATGGTTGAAGCCGCGCACGAGATGAGCGGCGCACTTGCGACAGATGCAGATTGCGCATTAATCCATAGAGATACGCTTCCAGGTTATGAACGCCGGCGATGTCCGGGCGCGTGAAAGTGAACTGAATGAAAGCGTCCTGGACCAAATCTTCGGCCAGCTCTTTGTCGTTCCCAGTCATCTGAAGCGCCCAAACGGAAAGCCTCGCATAGCGCTCAATAAAGAGGTCTTCGTGGGAAACTGGTGCGGAATCGGTAATCAGCTTCATTAGGACGTCTCTCGTCAGCATGCCCCCAGCCAGAGTGCGCCTATCTAATAGTTGCCTTCGGAAGCCCCAATCTCACTCCAGGAACTCCGAAAAGGCAAAGTATTGTTGCGCTAGCGGGAGGTGAATTCTATCGCTTGGGATCATTGATAGATGTTAGTTTTGGCGTTGATCTGAGGTGTGGGAGTGGGTCCGCATGGTCCTATTGGGGGACCGTTGGCCTAGGTCCATTTACCGGGACATATATATAAGGACAGGTGCGTTTAATTCGAGCCGCTGTCCACCCGCCCGGGGTAGGTTACGTAATAACCCTCGATGGCCTGCTTGATTGCGTCCGGCATCTTGATGTTCCGATCGCCGGCCAGCCTTTCCTGGAGATAGAGAATTGCCCCTACCTCAGCCCAACTCTCGCGATCCTGGGCAATTGAGACCGGGGTACCGTCCATCTTCCTGACCAACTCAAGCAGCCGAGGTTCCTGACAATTACGACCATTCGTCTCGAAGATCCGGTTGTATTCGATCATCAAACTGTTCTGTAGTTGGTACAACCGTCCGTCCATCGTCATGGTCCGATTGAGATGCCCAAATTCGTGCGCCAGTTTAGTGGCTGCCAGGATGGTTCCTTTGACTTCCGGCGGTAGGTTACCCGGAGCTAACGAGCAGGTTATCGGGTAGTTGATTGAGCTGGGATAGCCAGAATCAAGTTTAGTGCCCAGCGTAATGCTCGCGCCAATAAGGCGACCGGTCGCGTCCCAACGATAGCCATCGAGGATAGCCCCTTCAGCCCGATCTTTTGAAACTGTAATCGTTAGGGTGAAGTTTGTGTCAAGAGCATAACGATCCCATTGGTTACGGCCTACCTCGGTGGACAGATAGTCGTTTCTCCATTTCAGATATCGCTTTCGATACTCAGCAGGAATGAGTTCAATGACTCTGCTCCTATTGATGTCCGCGCTCTCTGAAATAGTCGCGTGGGAGCCAGCTAATGGCAGAGTGTACGTTAGTGGAATAGCTGCGCGCGGGGAGATAGCCTGTGCCGGGCCAGAGTTTCCGGCAACGAGAAGAGTCGGGAAAGAACAAAGCAATGCGAAGATTGCTAACCGTTCGAACCGGTTCCGCGTCATGACGTCGCCCTCCTTAAAGGGATGAAGGGGAATCACACGCCAACAGTTGCGCCACGCAAACTGCTTAGCGGAGCCAGCGAGAAAACCGGTGAAGCGGGCATCCGCAGCGAATTGTGAAGTACCAGGGGGGTGGGTGATGATACCACTGAAAGGGCTTGCCTCGCGATAGCCAAAGGTGCAAGATCACGATCTTAAGAAAAATTTAACTTTTCTGGAAAACCGCGGGTTGGGTTGCCGGTAAGTGTCTACACAACGGCTGCCAAGTTTCGACACCTGCGCAAGAAAGTGGAAGTAGTTCTTATGCAACCGCTTTTCGGAAACCAGCTGAAGGACCAGGAGAAAAGCCAGGAGAGTGCTGCATTGTCGTGGTCGACAAGAGTATTGGGCTTTGTGGGCGGCGGTATTATCTGCTGGATCGTTCTCCGAGTCCTTGCGCCGATCATCGTGGAGGCCTGGGGTTTTACGTGGATAACTAACGTGTGGGTAAAGGTGGGAATCACAGGCGTCGTCGCCTTGGCCGCTGCGCTGCTGCTCCCGCGAATCGAAGGCACCATCTGGGGCACGTATTACGTAATTATTGGTTACCTCCTCTCATTGGCTCTTGTAGTCTGGATTGTGCTCCGGCTCTTGCATTACGTTTAGCTCTCAACCAAGGAATTGAGCTTGCAGCCGCTTTCTCTCCTTTTATATATAAAAAACGGCTTGGTCTTCAGATGGGGTGTGACGGGACGGGACTGGTTCGTGCGGGCCGGCCGAGTAGTTGTTCAGACCTCTCGCGAATCACTCGCGTCCGACTCATATTAATTAGGCCACGCGATCACGCTAACCAGCAGATATTTGTAGAGCGGTCAGAACAACCGGTTTGGCCCAATCGGGAGTGGAAGCCAGGTCGCACACGCTTATTAACTTGCCTTGATCGACGTGGGCGATCAACTTGGGCTCGGGAATCGCGCCCGTGTGCGGATCGGCCTCGAAGCTGTTGTCATAGACACGAAGCTCAGTCAGGTTTGGCATAAGTCGAATCAGATTCAATAAGCTGCGGGCATAACGTTCGCGAATCGTTGTCTCGGGAACATCGTGCCCGCCTCTTGCGACCCGGGAGCGTACGCGTGCGATGTGCAGCTCGGGGCTCGCCAAGCCGACATACCAGACGCGCACTTCAACTCCCGACACCATGGCTCTCTCCAGAAGCTCCGGGATAGTTCTTCCACCCAGCGTCGTCTCAAACGCATAGTCCAGACGCTCTGCTATTGCCCTTTCAAGCAGCCGTTTGCCCTCATGCCAGGCTGCGCTCTGTGCTTCCTGCAGTGACATATGAAGGTTTGCCGCGCCGATCAACGCAGCGGCCTCATCGGGATTGAAATATTCGACACCGTGTTCGAGGAGCATAGCGCCGGCGATGCTGCTCTTACCGGCGCCATTAGTGCCGGCGACAACGTAGATGCGCGGGACGTGCCTCTTCTCAGCCACGCTTGCGAGCTGCGCCGACTGCGGCCTTGCCTAACTGTTTCGGGGACGCATTAAAAGCAGCGGCCATGCCACGCCGAGCTGCTGGCAATTGCATACGCGCCAGGAGCGTATCGAATTGCTCGCTCAACGTGTTCAGCTTCAACTGCGGAGCTTGTGCAAGAGCCTCGAATTGGTCCATCGAGATTAGGACTGCGCGGGGTGAGTCGTGCTTGGTGATCACGACAGTTGTGCCATGAATCGCCTGTTCGAGGACACGTCCGAACTCATTCTTGGCTTCAGTCGCGGTATAGGACGCCTGTGAGTTGCGGGCGGCTTCTCGGCGACTGACGTTATGCTGGCCTTGCCGCTTAGATATCTTCTTCGATGACCGACGGGTCTTCATATCGCCATATTAGCCATTTTGGACAAAATGGTCAATCGGCAGGCGATTCGCTTGGTGGGTACCGTTATGTCTTCGGTTCCCGGCGGGACCAAATGTTTATAGACGACGACCCAGGCCAACCTCCAAGCTCCGGAGGAGCGAAACATTTGGGCAGCGAAAAGCACATTTCGCTCCTCTGGAGCGAGGCAGTCCTTTCGGTAACCTGGCTATAAACATTTCGCCGCTCTGCGGCGAGGACAGGAATTATGTTTAGAACTTTAGAGACAAGAAACTAGCCAGTGTTCGAACAACTGCTGGTCAAGTAAATATTCCGAACTCTCTTTCATTGGTGATGTTAGCACCCAACTTATTTCACCCCAGCTTTAGCGAAATCACCTGCCTTGATGAAGGTCATCTTGGCCGGGTCAATCCATCGTCGCATCACCACGCTGATCTGCTCCGGCGTCAGCGCCCTGATCTTCGCTTCGAAATCGGCGTCCCATTGGAGGGTGCGATTCAGGAAGAGATAGTTATTCAGCCGGCCAACCAGTTCGTTGTCCTGCGCGCGACTCACCTGACGCGATTGTAGATAGCCGGACTTGGCTCCCTCGACTTCATCCGCCGTGAACCCATCTTTCAACATGCGCGCGATTTCTTCCTTGAACGCTGTTTCCAGCTTCTCGACGTTCTGCGGTGCATAAATCGCATTCGCCACGAAAGTCCCGTATTGGTCGAGAGCGCTAACGTTGATCGAGGAACCGACGCCATAACTCAGCCCTTCCTTTTGGCGAATGCGCGCTGCGAGACGGGAATTGAGAAAGCCACCGCCGAGGATGTAGTTGCCTAGAATAAGCGCCGGATAGTCGGGATTGTCGTCCCTGACCTGCAGCGTGAAGCCAGCCAGGAATACCGCATTGGCTTTGTCCGGTGTCCGCAGCGACCGGTTAATTGGTGCAACATCCTTGTAGACACTCGGTATGCGCTTGAATGGTCTCGAGCTCTTCCAGTCGACGAAAAGTTGATTCACCAATTCCCCAATCTCTTTATCGTCGAAATCACCAATGACCGTCAACTGGGCGTTCGAAGTGCCATAGAAGTCTTTATAAAACTGCTTTGTTTGCTCGAGTGTGGTGCGGTTCAGGTCAGCAATGTCTTCTTCGGTCGTTGACGTATAACGCACATCACCTTTCGGATAGGGAGTGATGTGACGGCTGAATTCGGTCGACCCTATCTGTCCTGGCTCGCTCTTCTGTTGCTCAATAGCGGCAAGGTACTCCTGTTTGAGCAGCTCGAACTCCCTCTCAGGGAAGGCCGGTTCGCGGAGTATCTCAGCGACTAGTGGCATCACGGAAGGAAGATTCTCCCGTGTCGTTTCAATGCTAACGTTAGCCTGCGTTGCTCCGCCGCTCACTCTCACTCGTGCCTTCAAACGATCGAGCTCATCCTGAATCTGCTGACGCGAGTGCTTGTTCGTGCCCCGCATGAGCATCGCGCCAGCAAGTACCGCGTCTGTTGAGCGATTCATCAAACTCCGCTCGTCTCCAAATCGGACGGTTAACTGAGCGACAACTTTGCCACCGCGTGTTTTCTTCGATAGCAGCGCCAGCTTGATGCCTCCGAGGTTGGAGCGCATGGTACGTGATTCGATATTTACGGGCGACGGATCAAACGCTTCCCCGGCGACAACTATTGCGTCACCTTTATAGTCCTTCAGCGCGGCATTTAAGTCCGGCGTAGCAGGAATCTCGGTCCGATCGGGATTGGGTGTGGGGATAAACAGGCCCAGCGTGCGGTTCGAGGGCTTGAAGTATTTGGCGGCGACCCGCGCCACCTCTTCAGGAGTGACCTGGCGCAGCCGGTCGCGGTGCAGAAAAAATAACCTCCAATCGCCCGCGCCGATGAACTCACTCAACGTCACTCCCACCCGATCCGAGTTGTTGAGCGCCAGCTCAATGCTTTTCAAGAGTTGTGCACGCGCTCGCTCAACCTCTTCCTTTGTCGGAGGATTTGCACCGATGCCTTCAATGCTTTGGATAAGAGTGTCGCGGGCCACGTCGAGTGAGTCGCCTTGCCGAACTTCGGCGCCGAAGATGGCGAGCGTCGGATCATGCCATTGAAAGTCAAAACCGAACACGGAACTAGCCTTTTTTGTTTCAACCAACGCCTTATGCAATCGTCCGGAAGGTGTGTCCCCTACGATTTGAGCGATGATATCGACTGCCGCGAAGTCCGGATGCGAACCGGCAGGAACATGATAAAGCGCCTGAACCAGTTGCGTATCACCAACGCGACGCAGAGTCACGGCGCGCTCGCCGTCTTGTGCGGGCTCAACCGTGTAGATTTTTTGGATCGTGCGCGTTGGGCGCGGGATAAGGGAAAAGTATTTGTCCACCAGTGCGAGGGTTTTCTGTTCTTCAAACTTACCTGCTATGAGCAGCACCGCGGTATCCGGCTGATAGTAGTTGCGATAAAACGCTTGCAGGCGCTCAATCGGCACGTTCTCGATGTCGCTGCGCGCCCCGATGGTCGTCTTCCCGTAGTTGTGCCAAATGTAGGACGCGGCCATTGAACGCTGGAGTAGTACGTTGAACGGGCTGTTCTCACCCGACTCGAACTCGTTGCGCACGACAGTCATTTCACTGTCCAAATCCTTCTTCGCGATAAACGAGTTGACCATGCGATCAGATTCGAGATCGAGAGCCCAGTTGAGGTTTTCGTCGGTAGCGGCAAAGGTTTCGAAATAGTTAGTACGATCCGTCCCGGTCGATCCATTGGGCCGCGCTCCATGTGTGGTCAGCTCTTGCGGAATGTTGGAATGTTTCGGTGTCCCTTTGAACGTTAGGTGTTCCAGCAAGTGGGCCATTCCGGTCTCGCCATAGTTCTCGTTACGAGAGCCGACCAGATAGGTGACATTCACTGTGACAGTTGGTTTGGTTGGATCAGGAAAAAGCAAGACGCGCAGTCCGTTTGGAAGACGATACTCGGTGATGCCCTCGACAGAAGTAACGCGATCGACACCTTTAGGCAATCCACCTGCACCAGCAGGCGATTGCGCCATAACCAAATCGAGAGCGGGCGCGAAGGACGCGCTGAAGATTGTCGCTGCGGTAAGTAGAAAAACGAGCAGCGAGTGCCGGAAAGTCTTGCTGTTAATTCGCATCGTTGTCTCCAGAATTCTTGTTGGTTAACTCGACCGCACCGATCGTTGTAACGCGAGAGCCAACAACGTCGCGGGCTAAACGCGGTTTGAAATGGGGATGTTGCTGAATCCTGAGATTCTAAGGCGCGTGAGGGCGCTGTTCTGTACTGACTGGTGCACACCACTGTGCATCACGGCGTACTAGTCCGGGTCTCAGCGCCAAAGGCGCGAAATGTGAAAGCCTGGGGCAGCGCCCCAGGTAAAGGTTCATGAATTCTTGGAAGCGCTGAAGGCGCGAAATATGTACATGTCGTTAGAAACTAGTTGTAATTATGAGGGGGCCAACTACATTTCGCGCCTTCAGCGCTTAAGAAGATCTTCAACTAGTCCCACCTGGGCCGATGGCCCAGGCAGTTACATTTAGCGCCTT
>DASXQM010000117.1:0-15767 GCA_036507195.1 Pyrinomonadaceae bacterium
AAACGCGCAGGCCTTACAACGAGGTCATCTATCTGGAGGGCTTGAGGAAGAAAGGGTCGCCACTGCTTAACTTCGCAGCCAACAACCCGAGTTGAAAAATCAAAAACTTCTTGACTTGTCCACCTCAGCTGAGTTGTTAGATGCGGTGCTTATTGTTCAAGAGCTCTCCTCAGGGCTGATCTCGCGAGCAAGCGCGTCGAATCTAAGGTGGGTAGCGGAGTGTCGTCCGGGCGCACGATTAAAGGTATCTCAGTACAACCGAGGACCACTGCATCACATCCGCGCGCCTTAAGTTGTCCCGCAACTTCATTGAAGTATAGCCGGGATGCCTCCGGGAAGACGCCGTTGACTAACTCCTTGAAGATGATCTCATTGATCCTTTCCCTATCAGCCTCGTCGGGTATTTCGCTCTCTATTTTGAATTCTTCTAATGCCCCAGGGTAGACACCCCCTTCCATCAGATACTTGGTCCCTAGAATGCCAAGTCGTACGTAGCCCAAACGGTAGGCTTCTTTAGCGACCTCTGCGGCGATATGTAGCCACGGGATGGGGGATTGCGGGATCAAGTACTTGAACGCCTGGTGGTAGGTGTTATCAGGGCAGATGGCGAAGTCGGCCCCGGCCCGCGCGACCTTATTAGCGGATGCTGCCAGAATCCCGGCCAGCGTCTCCCAGTCGTTCGCGCGAATGTGGCGCATGTGCTCGGCCAGTGGCACCGAGTTCATGGTTACCTCAGGGTGATTATGCTCACCCATGACGGCCGGCGCTTCCAAACAAATCGTGCGGTAACACAGGGCAGCGCCCTCGGCGCTACCAGCTACGATGCCAATGTGCTGGGTCACTTTATGTTCGCCTCCGCCTCTCTAAAGGCTTTCGGAAAGATCAGGGAGCATCTAACGTTAGGCATCAGCTGCCGCGCGCGATCAGCATTCGAGCTGCTAAGGGAGAAGTTCCTTGAGAAGCATGCTATCGCGCCGTCAGCTGCAAGCGCTTGTTGGGGCGGCGAGTTAGGGCGGAACTACTTCGCCTCAACAGCGGGTATTTCCTGGTGAAACGCTATTAACCACTTATCACCGCGCTTGACGTACACGGTCGAGGCCCATAATGGGCTCGCCTCTGGATGGCCCCCGCAGACGACATCGTGAGCATATCGATATGTCAGCAAAGCGACATCTTTGCTCAGCATCGAGACTTTAGTATTGTCTAACGAGTAACGGGTCACCGTGCAATTATTATCTATGATTGCCTTTACGTACTGTTCTTTCCCTCCTACTCCATTAAGGTCGAGGTATTGGCCGGCTTCAGACATGTGGTCCTCGAAGAATTTTCTATCCTTGTTCTTCCACGCTTCAAACGCACTTTTTTCAAGCGCCACGATCTGCGCTTCAACTGAGTCATTTCGCTTCATCTGACCTAAAGCAAACGTAACTACTAATGTCAGCAGTGCTAAAGCGATGATGGATCGTTTCATTAGAGACTTCCTTTATTTAGAAGATTGATACAAGCGGAAGGTAATGTTTCAGCAAATCCCCGCATCCGTCAAGAATCCAAGTAGCCGCCCAACGACGTGTTCGGCGGCATTTCGCTACACGGATCATCGAACCCACCGCAACATGTGCGGGTAGGGTTTTTGTCCGCGCTCAGAAGCGAAGCGAGCCTCGACAGCCATTCCATAGCGCTGTAATAGGGGAACTCCCAGGTAACGCCCTTCGGCGAAATTCTCCACCAGCGACGTATCCCAGCCGTGGTAACTTCCCGGGTAGAACACCAGCTCCGAGCTAAGACCTAGATACACTGTTGCCGCATATGACCAAGCCAGCGCACCCAGTTCCTCGCCTTTCGAAGGTGAAAATTTCAGCTGCGCACGGCGGGCTGGATCATGGACGGCGATGTGCCCGGCTTCATGAAGGATATTTCCGGGATGCATTAATTGACTCTCATCGACGAGTATGGCACCCGCTCGGATTTCGAGGCCAGGAAACTGAGTCTTCCAAGTTATGGGGCAGGCTTGCACTTCAATACCTATTGAGCGCACAAAGGTGACCAGCTCCATCACCAGGGGGGTCTGAAAACATTCTTGAGTTCTTTTTCGAGATGAGTCCCACATAATCTGGTTGCGGCCGAACGCCGAGCTTCAACGGCCAGGCGATAACTAATCAAGCATTCAAGTTAACGGATGCGAGGCTCGCTGATTTCGGTCCGCTGCAAGCGCTTGTTATGCGGCCCGTACGTCGACATATTCAATGCTCGAAGATGGCTGGGGAATTGGCTGGCCATCTTCGCGCAGTCCTTCGATATGAAATTCGATGGCTTCTTGGATTAATTCCAACACCTCTTCTTTTGTGTCACCAACTGCAATGCAGCCGGGCAAATCTGGCACATGTGCTCCAAAGCTGTTTTCGCCTTCTTCCACAATTACGGCATACCTCATACTTGATCCTCCCTATGCTCCTTTAAGCCAGCCTGCTTCAAAATACTATTCAACGTTCCGCGCGGAATATCGATGCTTTGCTTTCCTGATACCGTAACGGCAGCCGGTTTATTAGGATTCTTGAATTGACGATGACTGCCTTTGGTCCTCGCCAGGTACCAGCCGTCTTCCTCAAGAAGCCTGATGACGAGAGGAAGACGCATATCTTATACGGTGTTCCGTTTGTCCTTATCGATGAGGGGTGAGATGACGGTCTACTTTGGTTGCGGGATTTTGTCGGGGACCTCCTCCGGCATCTTCACAACTTCCTGCCAACCTGAATTGTCCGCGCGCATTTGCGCTGTAAGGTCGTCACGCAGTTTGCGCAGCTTGTCGCTTAGAGAACACGGATAGTTGTTAATGTCCGGAAAACGCATGCGTTGGTCGGCGACGAATGACTTTTGCTTTTCGATGGAAGGAATCGCTGAGTGCTGACCATTCTCCCAGAAGGGAGCCAGCAAACGTTCAACACGCACGGCTCCAGGAATCTCAATCTCCTCGTCATCAAGTCCGGTCACATCGCCGACGTAATTGCCATTAATATCGATGCCGCGAAATAGTTGCAGACGACCAGGTAGCGTGGTCTTCTCCTCGGAGTTCGAGGCTTTTAGAGTCGGTCTGCCCTCGATCAGACACTGCTTGAATATGACTCCAGCGACGGCGGGAACTTCGCTCGAGAGTTTAGTCCCGATGCCAAACCCCGCCGCGCGAGGAAAGTCTCTGACAATGCGCCGCACTTTTTCTACATTCAGATCGCCAGTGAGATTTGGCCTCAGATCGTAAAGTCCGTTGGCTTCGAAGAAGCGCAGGCACCACTCGCCCAACTCCGCCAGATCGCCTGAGTCCACGCGAAATCCTTTGAAGGCTCGTCGTCTTGCTTCCGTCGAGGTAGCGGCCATGGCGGCATGAACCGCGCCCATGTAAACGTCAATCGTGTCGAGCAGCAGGGTGGTGCCGTTGGGATTGGCGTCGAGCCAGCGCTCGAAGGCGACTTGTTCGAAATGTTTAGGTTTGCCGGTGCGCGGTTCAATTTCCGGCTGAGACATGTATTCGATGTAGGACTGTTGCCAATAGTGCGCTTCTGTGCCCACGGCCGGAATGTCCAGTCGATGCGCAGCTTCCATGTTCGAGGTGTCGTTGAAGCCGCCGATGAATGCGTAGACGGCAATATCAACCGCGCGCTCAATGTCCCCGTTGCGTCGCAGCGAAAAATCAGACAACCACCGGTGCTCGCCCGCAGCCATGCGAAACTGCATGGCCGTGCTCGCGGTTGTCATTGGCAAATCAAAAGCGTGCTCAAACTTGATTTCCTGAGTCTGCGTCAGGCCAAAAGCGCCGGTGATGTCGGCAAAGGGCTGATTGGCAAACACAATCATTCCCGGACGCACGGCGCGAACGGCGCCCAGGAATTGAATGTCTTCGATGGCCTTCGCAAAAAGCTTCAAGCCGCCACGATCCTGTTCGAGGAATCGCAAACGCGGCCGATCGATTTGACTGTCGATAAGTAAACGAATCAGGCGCTCGTGGCCGAGGCAGGGAGCAAACGGCAATTTCCGCTGGGTCACATAGAACGTAGCCTGCGCCTCACTGAGCGGACGATCGTGGAGGCGCGTCACGTCTTTGTAAGACGCGTCGCCCATTGCCGCGTGATAACGATCAATGTTTAGAGTCGCCATGATTCAAGAAAGGATGAAGGATGAAGGATGAAGCATATGTCAGAGTTCTTTAAGTTGCTTAGCCGAATAATCTGAGGCGTCACCACGCGTTTATCCTTCCGGCTTCATCCTTCCGCCTTCATCCTTCAACAACCTCCGCGCCGGCGTTCTGCATCTCTGCAATGGCGCGCTCACCGTCGCCCGGTTTCAACTCGACAGCGCGCATCGCCTCTTTTAATGCTCTAACTCGGAAGCCCTCGTTCAAGGCGTCGAGCACGGTGTTTTTTACACAGTAGTCGGTTGCGAGCCCTCCAACCCAAACTTCCTCGACGCCGAGACGCCGAAGTTGCAACGCCAAATCGGTGCCATCGAATGCCGAATAAGAATCCTCATCGCCGAGCCCTTTTGAGATCACTCGAATATGCATGTCGTCAATCAGGTCATGATGAAACTCCGCGCCTTTCGTATTTTGCACACAATGCACCGGCCAGGTGCCGCCATAAGCGGCAAAGTGCCTGGTTACCTGCGGATGCCAGTCGCGGCTTTTGAACACGGGCTCGCCCCGTTCGAGAAACTCTTCGATTAGTTTATTTAGCGGCGCCACAACCTCATCGCCTTGCGCGACTGCCAGGGCGCCCCCGGGACAGAAATCATTCTGTACGTCCACTACAATCAATGCGCGTTTGTTAGAACTCGACATACTCCTTGTTCCCACTCCTTAATGATTCGTTTGCCCTGACTTTTATGATGAAGCCAATGTAAGTTTCGAGCAAGTCAGCACGCGCCGGCGGGACCGGTGAATCTCCGTTCTCTTCACCTTAATCTGCGCTGGCCCGCGGCTCGTCGCCCTTCGAGTTCGTGCTAAACTATTCCTGTTCCACGAAAATACGGCGCGTTGGTTTTGTTCTAATTAGAGGTGTGATTATGAAGGAAGCCGGAATTGAAGCCAAGCGAGATGCTGAACCAGATGGGCCGAACTTCATGACGGCTAACTACCTGGCTGCTTCGCTGGGAAACTACGAAGGGCGGATCCGTGCAACGCTCGAGGAGGCAACCGGCGCCAACGTGATTGAGCGGATCTGGAATAGAGATGCTTCGCTTTGGAAGAGCGAAGAGTCTCATCAAAAGATTATTAGAAACTCCCTCGGTTGGTTAACAGTGCCAACCGAAATGCTCGCAGTCGTCGACGAGCTGAGAAGCTTTGCCGATAACGTCCGTGCGTCGGGCGAATTTCAACACGCGATGGTCTGCGGGATGGGCGGCTCTTCGCTGTGCCCTGAAGTGCTGCGGCAGACATTCGGCCGGCAGGAAAGCTTTCCGGAGTTGCTCGTTCTCGATTCAACCGATCCCGACGCAATCAATGACTTCAGAAGCGAGATCGAGGTTAACAGGTGTCTGTTTATTATCGCGTCGAAATCAGGAACTACAACCGAGCCCAATACATTTCATCGCTACTTCTACAACGAAGTTGCGAAAAAAAGTGCGAACCCGGGCAAGTCGTTTATCACGATTACCGATCCCGGTTCACAAATGGCGGACACTGCCGCTGCCGAGGGCTTCAGGCAGATCTTTCTCAACCAGCCTGACATTGGCGGACGTTACTCTGCGCTTTCATATTTCGGCATGGTGCCGGCGGCGCTGATGGGTTTGGATTTTGCCAAGCTGCTGCGTGGGGCTGAGACGATGGCGAAGGCTTGTGGCGCGAGCGTGCCTGTAAGCCGGAACCCGGCGGCGGTTCTGGGCGCAGTCATGGCTGAATGCACGACGGCCGGTCGCGACAAGTTAACCATTGTTACCGATCAGAAACTCTCAGCGGTGGGTTTGTGGGTGGAGCAACTCATCGCCGAAAGCACTGGCAAAGAAGGCAAAGGAATTGTCCCGGTTGTTGGTGAGCCGCTGGGACCTGTTTCCGCATATAGCAACGATCGTCTTTTCGTTTCGATTAGCGTGGGAGCTAACGACGCTGAGACAAAGTCGAAATTAAAAGCGCTCGAGGCCGCCGGGCATCCGGTTGTCTACCGAAGTCTGAACGAAGCATACGATCTTGGCGCTGAGTTTTTCCTTTGGGAAATGGCGACAGCTTTTGCCGGCTGGCGGCTGGGAATCAATCCGTTTGACCAACCAAACGTGCAGGAGTCGAAGGACGCAACCAAAGCGCTGTTGGAAAAATATGCCCGGGAAGGAAAACTACCGGAGCAGACTCTTATAGCAAGCGACGGCCAACTGAGTGTCTATGCCGGTGGTGCAGCTCCGGAGGCAACGGATTCAAGTTCAGTTCGCGAGGCTTTGCGCGCCCATTGCGCGAAGATAAAGACTGCAGACTACGTTGCGCTGCTTGCATATTTCGAGGAAACACCCGGGACAGAAGCAGCCATGCAAAAGATACGTACGAGTGTGCGTGATGCGACGGGCTGTGCCACAACGACCGGATACGGGCCTCGCTTCCTACATTCAACGGGCCAGTTGCATAAAGGTGGGCCAGACTCAGGAGTCTTTATTCAAATGACAGCGCCGGATAAGGTCGACCTGGAAGTTCCGGGCGCGCCTTACACATTCGGCATCCTGAAACAGGCACAAGCGCTGGGCGATTTTCAGTCGCTCATCGCGCACGGCCGGCGCGCCATTCAAGTTGATTTGGGTGCGGACGTGCTCAGTGGACTCCAGAGATTGCAGGAGTTATTAGAGGGTGCGTTGCCGGGAAACGCAGGAGCGGGGGCCTAGCACCCCAGTGGGGCCGCCCCGCTGGGGACCCCGCTTTGCCACCGCTCTTTCTGTTCGCAATAAGCTAGCAGTTCAGAGTTCAAGCTTTAGCTTGTGTTTGCTGAGAACGGCAAACTAAAGTTTGAACTCTGAACTTCTTGAGAGGCCTTCCGCGATTCTAGATTGGAATGATATGACTAAAGCTGCTATTGGACTGATTGGACTGGGCGTGATGGGCCAGAACCTTGCGCTCAACATCGAGCGCAACGGGTTTCCGATTGCCGTCTACGAACGTGAGCAGCCGGTGCTTGAGGCGTTTATCGCGCGGGAAAGCGGGAAGTCGATTCTTGGCGCTCACTCTCCGGAAGAGTTTGTTCGCTCACTCGAACGTCCACGGAAGATTATTCTGCTGGTTAAGGCCGGCCCGCCGGTTGACTGGACGATCAATTTAATCAAACCCTTTCTCGAACGAGGCGATATCATCATCGACGGCGGCAACTCCCATTTTAAAGAAACGGAGCGCCGGCAACAGGAATTGAAAGAGGCCGGTCTCTTCATGATCGGATCGGGAACATCCGGCGGCGAGAAGGGCGCGTTGCTGGGACCGAGCCTGATGCCAGGCGGCGACCGGGATGCTTACGAACAGATTCGCCCGATCTGGGAAGCTATCGCGGCGAAAGTCCCTGACGGACCGTGCGTTACCTATATTGGTCCCGGCGGGTCAGGCCACTTCGTCAAGATGGTGCATAACGGCATCGAGTATGGCGACATGCAACTCATTGCCGAAGCTTACGGATTGTTCCGCGATGGCTTTGGATTGAGCACCGACGAGACAGCCGACATTTTTGATGAGTGGAACCGGGGCGATCTGGAGTCTTATCTAATTGAAATAACTGCCAAGATCTTGCGGGTGAAAGATCCGGAAAGCGGAAAGCCACTGGTCGATCTAGTGCTCGATAAAGCCGGCCAAAAGGGAACAGGAAAATGGACCAGCCAGATCGCTTTGGATCTCGGAGTGCCAATTCCCACAATCGACGCCGCAATCGTGGCGCGCATACTTTCGTCTCAGAAAGAGGCGCGTGTTGAGGCGAGCACGAAGATCAGCAGTCGTACCACAGGCGAATTCGATCGGCTCAGCGAGAGCATGAAAGGTTACGTTCACGATGCGTTATACGCATCCAAGATCTGTTCGTATGCGCAGGGAATGAATCTAATCAAGGCTGGTTCAGACGAGTTTGGTTGGCACATTAACCTCAGCGAGGTGGCGCGCATCTGGCAGGGCGGCTGCATCATCCGCGCTAAGTTTCTTGGGAAAATCAAAGAGGCCTATTTGCGCAACCCCAACCTCGTCAGCCTGCTACTCGACGCTGAATTCAAATCAAAAATGGAACAGTCACAACCGGGATGGCGCACAGTTGTAAGCACGGCTCTGCAGCAAGGTTTACCGGTCCTGGCCATGTCGTCGAGCCTGGGATACTTCGATATGTATCGCACGGCCAACCTGCCGCTCAATCTGACGCAGGCGCAACGCGACTTCTTCGGGTCGCATACCTATGAACGGGCTGATAAGCCGGAGTTAGGTTTTATCCACACCGAGTGGGAAGAGTTGCTGGAGAAACAGTAGTCAGAAGGCAGAAGGCAGAAGGCAGAATTTTCTTCACCACTCTCCTATGGAAATTCCCTCAAATGTTTTTGTCTTCGACACTCCTGAGCAGCTTGCGACAGCCGCGGCTGAACGATTTGTCGAATACGAGTATCCTTTTCATGGCGAGCCGGACCGGTTTAGCGTTGCGCTGGCCGGCGGTAATACGCCAAGGCGAGTTTATGAATTGCTTGCGACTGAGCGGTTTGAGCATCGCGTCGAGTGGCCTCAGGTCGATCTCTTTTTCGGTGACGAACGTTGCGTGCCGCCAGATCACCCGGACAGCAACTACGCAATGGCTTATGAGACGTTGATCTCCAAAGTCGCAATTCCAGCAAAGAATGTGCACCGCATTATTGGTGAGGGCAAACCTGGCGAGAGCGCTACGCTTTATGAAAACCAGTTAAGAACATTCTTCGCCGGAGCCTCCTGGCCGCGTTTCGATTTAGTTCTACTTGGGATGGGCGAGGACGGACATACCGCATCGCTCTTTCCCGGGAGCGACGCGTTAAGTGAAAAATCGAAATGGGTCGTGCCGGCAAAGCCGCCAGGCTCAAAACACGACCGCATTACGCTTACCGTTCCTGTCTTCAATCACGCTGCGCGAGTCGTTTTTCTGGTGACCGGAGCGGGAAAGGCGGAGCGCCTCGCGCAAGTATTGCGGCCCCAACCCGGATCAGATCCCTTACCGGCGCAGGTTATCCAACCGGTTGCGGGATCCTTGGAATGGTTGGTCGATAGTGCCGCGGCTTCGTTGCTCAAGCATTCCTAACAATGCACGTAGCCGAGTAGCCAGAAGACAATTATGAAAATCAGGATGGTCGAGATGCAGCCGCCGCCAAACTTCCAGGCCGCCGCTCCTGCGAGAAGTCCACGCAAAGGTCCTTCCATATTTTCTCTCCTTACTTCAATGAGTACTGATTGGAAAATTTAACCCCTAACGAGCTGCCGCGGCTTTCATTTGCTCGGCCTTGGCCTTTTCCATGCGCGTGCCCAACGTCTCGGCATCTTCTTCGCTCAAGACTTTCCGGGCCTTCGTAAACATCTCGCCTTCCTCTTCCTCAACGTGATGCTCGATGTTCTCTTTGAGCACGGTAAACTTTGCCGTCCACTCTTCTTTGTTTTTACCTAATGATTGCAACTCACTGAGAAGTTGCTTAACCAGCCGATGTTCTTCAAAGGCTTCGAGCGTTATGTCGCGAGTTTCATCGGCCTTCTCGAGTGCCGGATAGAAAATTGTTTCTTCGATACGCGTGTGCACGTCGAGCTCAGTCTTGAGTTGCGTGAAGAGCTCTTCGCGAGTTTTCACGCCGCGCTCCGTTGTGGAATCGAGTTTCTCGAGAATTCCTGCGACCTTCTTATGATCGGCCTTCAAAAGCGTGAATGCATTCATCTTTGTGCCTCCTGCTTGTCTGAATTCGAGTTCTTACTCGCTCCGTTCCGCAGATAGCTAGCAACGCGAAGACGAGAAGCTGTTTTTGTTTTTCTTGCGCAAGCGAATAAAACTGTACCTTTCGCATGCTTACCGAACAGTTACGTGGGTTCCTCCTTGGCAACGGCAAAAGGGATGCCACGCGACGCACGCCCAAGCTCAGAGCAGAACATTTCCTCGCTCCACTATGAGCCTCACCCAGCCGCGCTTCGTTTCATAAAAGCGAGCAGCGATTTTTCCGCAGCGTGAAGCTTTCTGCCGCGGTAAGTAATCAACTCATTAAGACTGTGGAAGCACCTGGAGATGGTCTTCCCCGTTTCAAAGCTCTCGATGATTTCCGGACAAATATATGAACTGCGGCAGACCGCCGCTGTGTTGCCGAGAACCTCCGCCGTCTCCTTGATAGCTTCGACTACCTTTCGCTTTCGCACCGTACTCTTCTCCACAGGTTCAGTGCCCATTCGCGCCAGTGCACAGGCACATATTAAAGTGCCGGCCCAGGTGCGAAAATCTTTAGCGCTGAAGTTTTCGCCCATTACGTCGCGAATGTACTCGTTGATGTGCCGGTGCGTTACGTTTACAAACTCACCAGCGCCGTTTTGATATTTGAAGACTTCGCGTGACGGGTGCTTGAGAAGGCTCCTGATAATCCTGGAGACCTGACGGTCCTTTAGCTGACGCTGTTGCTGCACTCCTGATTTGCCGGTGAAGTCGAATTCGACTACATGTCCCTTAACCTTGACATGCCTGCGCCGCAACGTCGCTAAACCAAAACTTCCGTTTTCACTCGCATAAACCTGACTGCCGGGTCGCAGGAAACAGGTGGAAAGAATCCGGAGTATTGAGGCCATCACCGGCTCTCTTCCCAGGCCCTGCTGTTTGATATGGGAGGCGACGGCAGCGCGCATCTTCGGTAGCGCCTCGGCAAACTTGATCAATCGCCTAAACTTTTTCGCTTCCTGCCTGCGGACATGGTTTACGTGGTATAGAGACTGCTGTCGTTCCGCGGCATCTCTTCCGATTACCTGCACCGCCCCACCGGCTGCGGAGTTGATCCAAACGTCATTCCAGGCAGGAGGGATTTTTAATTCATCGATTCGCTTTAAATCCGTTGCGCTTACTTTTCTGCCGTCGGCCCTTTTGTACCTGAACCCTCGCGCCGGACTTCCGACGCGCTGGATGCCGATCTTCTGGAGTCGTTCAAGTCTGGTCATTGGGACTAATGAGATAAAAACTATCGAACGCCGCCTGGGTTCTGATCCTGGTTCCGATCTCAGACGACGACACATGTGTCCCGTCGCAACCGGTGAGCCTGTTGTCGCATTCACAGAAATTCAGAAGTGCCCCACTGGAGTAAGTGGGAGGGGCACTCAGATTTCTCGGATCTCCTTGCCACAAACTCTTTGACCTGACTATTTTCTTTTCTGGTCGCCACGGTCTCCCTGACCGGATTTCACTTTGGTTTTTGCTTCCTGTTTTACGTCCCGCGCCAGAGAGCGACCCTGGTCGTCAGATTCCTCGAACTGTCCTTTACTATCGCGACGAACATAGCGTTTGTCGGTGTCCGTATCTATCAACTCGCGCTTGCCAGTTCTGGTTTTATTTGGCATTTCACCCTCCTCGATCTTGTGTAGGCTTCCTGTACATCCGCCGGAAGCACTTGTTTAGTAACAGACCACCTTTTCCCAACATATGAATGCTGCGCGAGTATCAGCGGCAAGCGCAGTGCCAGCGTTTTTCAGCAAAAAAGCTCGTGCCTGGCCGGGGTTGGCCCACGCCCTTGAGCTTTAGGAATTCGATTGACGCAACTGGGGCTCAGTATTTGCAGAGTTGTAAGAAGAAATTACTACGCGATCACTAACACAAGGAGGGAGCTGACAATTCAGCCGGAAGAAATTGCGCCGGCTTTTGTTTACTTCGCCTCAGAGGCTGACTCGAGTTATGTGACTGGAGAAGTCCTGACGTTGCTCGGTGGCGAGACCACGGCGAGTTAATTTTATAACTTTCACAGGAGGACAATCATGGGAGACAACGATGGTGGAGGCAGTGCTGGCGTCGTAGCGGTGCTGGTTATCTTTGTGATAATCGTCGTGGCTGCGCTGTTTGTTTTCGGCGGCCGGCTCTTCGGCGGCAATAAGAAAATTGATGTCAATATCAGCACGCCGTCGAAGTAAAAGGGCTATGCGAGTTTTTTGAGATCGCAAATTTCAATCTCGGGTAATTTCAGATCTCAGATCTCAGATCTCAAATCTCAAATCTGAGATCTTAGATCTGACATCTGAAATCTGAGATTTGAAAAACTTGACCAGTTTTTCTAGTAGTGGACGCAGTGCCCGGGGCTGGTCGGTTGAAGGCTGGCCCTCATGTTCGGATTGTCCGCTGTTTTCGTAGCCACGCCGCGTGACGATAGACGGAGTTTGCGTCACGCGGTTTTTCCTATGAATGCTCTGGTGGTTATCAAGGGGGGTAAAATGTTTCGCAAGTTTTCGATTGCCGCTGCAAATGCACTTGGCTCATCCTGGATGTTCATCGCGAACGTCTTACTGATTTTGTTATGGCTAATCGCGGGCCCGCTATTTAATTATTCAGATACCTGGCAGTTGGTTGTTAACACTGCTACAACCGTAATCACATACCTCGCCGTCTTTCTAATTCAGAACACACAAAACCGCGACGCGCAGGCAATTCATTTGAAGCTGGATGAATTAATCAGGGGAGTGTCCGGCGCTCGCACCCACCTGGTGGATTTGGAAAACCTTAGCGACGAAGAGCTGGCGGAGTTACAAAAAGAGTTCACGCGCTTGAGGGCAAAACACGAAAAAGCCAGAGTTATGGAGAACGCACCCGCAAGTGCCGAGTGAATTCCTAGGTCGACCCGCAAATGATTGCCTTTGCAGGGTGTCATGTCTGGGAAGTTGGAAGTTGCGAGGTATTAGGAGTTGTTTAAGGTTGCTCGGCAGAAATTATGAAACAGTTTGCGAGGAAATCAGACATGCTTTCGATTGTCCGGTCAGCCACCCAGCCGGTCGTTGAATCGTGCTCGGAAGAGCACGCGGTAGCACTGAGAGAATCGTTTGCTGGCTGGCTCAACCCGGTAGCCCCGACACTTCAGTCGAAATTCTTTCCGGATCAACCTAAAGAAGCTTATCGTGGGCAACGACCGCTCACCGCCACCGACGTTATTAACGTCAACCGCGCAACCATCCGAGAAGGCACTGCTCACCGCCCCTGGCCGCCGGATGTTGTTCTCAGTTTTCTCGCCGCGCCAGTCATCAGGCGAGTTCGCTAGACATGGTGAATGTGCCTCAAGGAAACCGGTATTACATATCCGCATGTGCTGCCGTGATCACCATCTGCTAGAGGCAACATCCTTATAGTTTTTGTTGGTTTTGGGAGTTGAGGCGGCCGCGTTTCTGCAACACGAGGTTGACGACATTTCTGCCGGGGAGCCTTGGACTCAACGCATCGAGCCTCCAAAGAATGGCTCCATTCTTCCCCACGGCTGTTATCGATCGCTTTGAGTTTCTTTTTTTGAAACCCCACTACCGCAGCTTACGGTTTCTTGTTCTGCTCATCGAGCCAGGTCTTGAGTGGCGCGAAGTAGTCGATGATGGCGGTCGCATCCATCTTATCTTCGCCAGTCATTGTCTTCAGCGCTTCCGGCCAGGGTTTGCTTAGACCCATCGCCAACATTTGGTTTAGCTTCTCGCCCGCCTTCTTGTTGCCGTAGATCGAGCATTGATAGAGCGGTCCGTTGAATCCAGCTTCGCGACACAAGGCACGATGAAATTGAAACTGTAAAATCGCCGCCAGGAAATAGCGCGCGTAAGGTGTGTTGGCGGGCACGTGGTATTTAGCGCCCGCGTCAAAGTCCTGTTCGCTGCGAGGCGCGGGCGGCGCCACTCCCTGATACTTCGTGCGCAAATCCCACCACGTTTTGTTGTAGTCGTTTGGCCCAACTTCGCCCGAGAAAACCTTCCAGCGCCACTGATCAACCAGATAACCAAAGGGCAGGAACGCCACTTTATCGAGCGCGCGCTGCAGGAGAAACCCAATGTCGGCGCTCTGATCCGGCACTTTATCTATCAAACCTATTTGTTTCAGGTAGGGCGGCGTCACGGACAGGGCCATGGTGTCGCCAATGGCTTCATGGAAACCGTCGTTGGCGCTGTCGCGATAGAGGAATGGCTGTTTCGAGTAAGCCATCTGGTAATAGTTGTGCCCCAGTTCGTGATGGACGGTGGTGAAGTCCTCCTCGTTGATCTGGATACACATTTTCAGCCGCACGTCCTTCTCAAAGTCCACATCCCAGGCGCTGGCATGGCAGACCGCTTCGTGGTCTAAGGGTTTGACGAGCATCGAGCGCTCCCAGAAGGTTTGCGGCAGCGGATCGAAACCGAGCGAAGTAAAAAACGACTCGCCGTAATGTACTAACTGCTTCGGTTCGGTGTTCCGGGCTTTGAGAATTTGCGTCAGGTCGTAACCACGATCACCACTACCCTCCGGTTTCAGCAAGGGATAGACATTTCCCCATTGCTGCGCCCACATGTTCCCCAACAGGTGCGCTGGAATTGGCCCGTCGAGCGGCACGATCTCTTTGCCATACTTCTCTGAAAGTTTGCGACGCGTGTAGGTGTAGAGCGAGTCGTAAAGAGGTTTGACTTGCTGCCATAGCCGTTCCATCTCGGCTGCGAAGGCATCCGGTTCCATGTCGTACTTTGAGCGCCACATCGCTCCGGTGTCTTTGAAACCCATTTCGCGCGCGCCCTTGTTGCTGAGTTCAACAAAGCGGACATAATTCTTGCGATAGGGCACGGAAATTTGGTGCCAGCCAAGCCAGATGCGTTTCAATTCTTCCGGATCGCGGCTGTTCGCCATGATCTCTTCCATGTCGCCGATGCTGAGACACTTGCCCTTGTCGCCCTCTGGACAATATTTCCCTTTGCCGTAGTCGCCCTCCAGTGATGCCGCCAGCTTGGTAAGCTCATCGCGTTCGGCCGGGTCTTTCGGCGCCGGCAGCGTTAGCGACAACTTCAAGAGCTTGATCTTGCGCGCCACGTCGTAAGGCAGATCAACTCCATCAAATCGACGCGACTGATCGGCGTATTCCGTTGTCGCCGCAATTACACCATTGTTCGCGTCGGCGGACAGCGCTTCCGTATCGTTGGTGATGAAGGTGCTTTTCACCCAGTCGGCGCGGCTGTATTTGACGTTCAGGTCAAGCAAACGTTTCTCGGCGTCGGCAATAAACTTTTCCGCTTCCGCGGGTGTGCCTTTGCCGCCCGAAACGGAAACAGACTCCGGAGCCGCGCAAGAAGACATAAGGGCGATACCTAAACTGGCGATTAGAAACGTGCCGGTCCACACGTGTCCCGTATGACAAATAGAACTCATGTTGCCTCCATTGGCTATTTGACTGTGGAATTCACCAGGGGATGCGAGGATTGTAACCAGAGGCGAGAAAGTTTGAAAAGGCCGACAGCCCAACGCGGCCCTGGCAACCAGTGACGAGGAGTGACGAGTATTCTCTACTGTCCCAACGTTGATCAATTCAATGTTCGTATGTTGTTGGATTTGATCTACTTAACTCCGATGGATGTTGGAATCGATTTCAATTCATCGAGACGAACCGAACGCCCTCGGCGTGTGAAAACAGGCACGGTAGTGATCGCTGCCCCACTCAACTTTAGCCGCGCCGCTCAACTACAGAACCGTGAGCGGTAGCGACCGGATGCCCCACTCAACTTTAGCCGCGCCGCTCAACTACAGAACCGTGAGCGGTAGCGACCGGATGCCCCACTCAACTTTAGCCGGGCCGCTCAACTACAGAACCGTGAGCGGTAGCGACCGGATGCCCCACTCAACTTT
>DASXQM010000118.1:0-20719 GCA_036507195.1 Pyrinomonadaceae bacterium
CGAAACCGTTGCCGACGCCTGCCTCATCCTCACCGTCGGAGCCGACTTTGGCATACATGACGTAAAGCGAGCCGCCGATGTTCTGGATGTTGAAGGGATGATAAGTGTTTCCGGATGTTGTTGGAATGGTTGGATCCGCGAATCCGCCGGTAGTCGTGGTTAGCGAGTAGGCGCCGTCGTAGACGTCAATGTTTCCATTCGCGAAGTCGGCGGCGTAAAGGCGGTTGCCGCCGGAGTTGCTGCCGATGGCGAGGCCCGTGTAGACGTGACCGGCATGGCTCGCCGCGATGACGCCAGTAGTTGAATTAGGACCGCCGCTCGGGTTCCAGCCTACGATGTTTCCTGTGATTGAGGAGAAGATGAAGGCCGCCGGGCACGATGCGACAGCACACGGAGTGATTGCGAAGTCGGTCGTCGCGTTACCAACCACTCCAGTTGGCAGCGCTCCTGGTACCGTAATGGACGATAGGCCGGGGTTCTTCACCAGCGGACTTCCACTCACGTCGCCGCGGTAAAGGGCTGAAGTGCTGGTGCCGTTGTTAGCAACCCAGAACGGGCTTGTACCTCTGAATGCGATGCCCCATGGGTTTACCAGTATCGGATCTTGAATGAAGGCAAGACCCGGAATGTCAGATATAAAGTTCGTTTGGCGATAAGCCGACCCCGCCGGGGGGGTCGAGAAGTTGGGCTGCTGTGGGCTCTGATCCAGAGCATGAGCACTTGCTTTCGGAGCCACTGATCTCGCACGGACGGGCGCCGAAGGAATTGTCGGTAGCATGCAAAGATAAAGAAGGAAGCTGAGCGATAAGCTCACGAGCCTTCTAATTTGGACTCTTCTCGAACTCAAACGCAACATGGCGGTTCTCCTTGTGTCGATTCAATTGTTTCTGAACGCGAAGCTATTGATGGAACAATTATTCAACCGTGGGCGCAGGCTGCCGGCCTTAGTGATCCGAGGGCATCCTAAGCGAGTAGTTGAAATCGCTCGTGGGGAACGTCGTGACGTTCCAGGCTTTTTTGCTGGACTGCTTGATCAAACTTGATACCCTAGCGAGACGGAGCTCAACTCCGGTCGGAACAAAATGATCATTCTGGGGGGTGATACAGCGGAGACTTTATGCTGGCTTCGCAGCGGTGTCAAGAATTTTCGATAACCGCGCCCGGCGGACTAAATTGACTAAAGGTGACGGGGCGACTCGGTTTTTCCTCCGACTTATGCCGGCTTGCGGTTAACCTGCTCTCTGCGTAAAATGACGGTTCTTTTAACGCCAGGTGACGTTAAGAAATCTTTTTCGGCCGCGCATTGCTGCTGCTCGCTCCCCGGGGGCATCTAATCTGTTCTTATCTGCGTCTTTATCTCGGAGGAATTTGTGAAGCTAGTTTTTCGCTCTCAGTGCGCTATTGCCGCGCTTATGTTGGTCTTTGGCGCATTTTCGTATGCGCAGGGACAGGCAGCCAGCGCTACTCCTGATCCATTCGTAGCCCAATTAACCTCGAGTCCCGGAGGTTTCTATTCTTTTGCGGATGACATCAGCGCTAATGGCCGGTTCGTAGTCTTTGAGTCAAACGGAAATTTGGATACTCAAAACCCGCGTAACGCTGACGGCAATCGCGAGATCTTCCTGGCTGACTATGCCCAGCGACGCATCTTTCAATTAACCAATACTAAGAACGTTCAGAAGCCGACTCCGACTCCGTCGCCCACACCAACGCCGACAGCGACACCAACACCTACTCCGGGAGCGACCCCGACGCCGACGCCGGTCCCAACTCCTCCCGATCTCAGCCTGGTGAAAATCGAGATCAGCAACAACCACCCGATGATCAGTCTTGAGCCGGCGCTGGCGGGGGGCAAAAGGATTTACACGATAGTCTTTAGCTCCAACGCGCCCGATCCGAGAAACTTTGACGGAACAGATAGCGACGCGCTTTTTGCGAATGCCAACCAGGAGATCTGGATTTATCAGTTACCTGAAGTTGATGACGTTTTTGATCTGTCGAGCGGTGACGAGATACCACTGACGGATCTCACTGCCGGCGTGTTCAGGCAAATAACAGACACAGCACCCAGCCGTCCTCTTAGAACCACGACGACTATTCCGGATGTGATTGACGACAATCGCGATGGAACCATTAGCGATGATGGAAAAACTCTCGCGTTTATTTCAACGCGCGATCTGGTGACAACGGTTGGCAATACAGACAGCAACCCGGAGCTTTTCTTTTGCCGCACCACGGGCGGGTTCGCCCCCGGAACAAACACCTTCGCCCAGGGAACCAAAACCCAGGACGATGTCGTTGGACCAAAGACCTTTTCCCGGTTCCAGCAGAATCCTTCTCTCTCTTTTAACGGCAATGTTGTTGCCTTCATCTCCACTGCTAACCTGGCCGCTGCCAAAACCAACAATGACGATGGCGCTAGCGGCGACGGTCATGGAAACGCAGAAGTTTACGTGGCCGATTTTAACGGCTCAGGTTTGGAAAACATTCGCCAGATTACCAAGACAAAAGCAGAAGCAGCCGGGACGACCAATGCCGGACTCACATTGAATCTGCTAAGTACCGGACGGCGTTTGAGTCGCGATGGGGCGTTCGTTGCTTATGAGTCGAGGGCTGAAGACCCGACAGCCAACAGCGCCACAAACACGGCCTTCCTGGCTATATTTGTTTCCAAGACTTCGGATAGCACTTTTAAGCTGGTAGGGCAGCGCGCGCTTGCCTTTCCCGGTGACGTGATTCATTTCCCCACCTTTACCGATTACGATGGCTCACTGGCGCCACACACATTAGTATTTGCTTCCGCACTAAATTTCAAAACTGACGGAACCTTTCCCGCCGCGGATCAGGACAGCACCGGTTTGAATTCCGTGCCCACAGGATCGGTCCGCCCAAACCAAATATTCTCTACGCAGGTTCCGGTTACCTCATCCAATACGTTTACAAGGTTGACCAGGAACCCGATACTTCCATTTGTCTCCGGCATCGCCCCACTGGCGACCAATACGCACAATCGAATAGCGTTCAGCCTGGCAGCAGTAGAACTCGGCGGCGGCAATAGCGACTCTTCCGCTGAACTGTTTTATTTGCTGAGTCCAGGAGTGACCGCAGAATCAGCCGCCGTTTTGTCGTTCTTTACCGGTGCAAGCAAGATGGGGCCGTTTGCGAGCGCCAGCCCAACGGCAAGTCCAACGCCGACTCCCACTCCGAGTCCGGGAGAGCCCGCCGGGCTCGCGCCGGGTGAGTTGAGTATTGTTAAGGCAACAGCGGCACTCGCTAGTTCAGATAAGAATGCTGTTGGCGGTTCCGAAACTGCCCGCAGCCCAATCCTTCCCATAGAACTAAATGGTGTTTCGGTTTCCGTGAACGGAGCTGCCGCTGGCCTTTATTTCGTGGGAGACTCACCGGCCGAGGGGATTAGCTTTGTAATGCCGGTCGGTTTGTCGGCGGGAGTTGCGACTGTAGTTATTAACGATCAGAGAAATAACAACGGAACAGTTTTTCGCGGCTTTGTTCAGATCGTTCCTTCGCAACCTGACATCTTTACCTCAACAAATGACGCCGGCGGTATTGCCATGGTTTGTAACGTAACCAATACCGCGGTTTCGGGTTGCGTAACCGGACCTTTTATGGTGACTTCGGCGGACAGCTCGGGTACGCAAGTGCCGACTGTGCTCGAGATCTATTTAACCGGGACTCGCTTTGCCCTGGCCGCCGAGACAAAGGTTTCCTTTGTTAACGGCACCGCCACCACGGATATTGTCCCGACTTCGGTTCGTCCTAACACGAATATGTTTGGCAACGATCTGATCAACATAACCTTGCCGGCGACGTTAGCAGGAACGGCACCAATTGACTATAAGTTAATTGTGACTGTAACCAAGAGCTCCACGGCCTTTACCAGCAGGCCAAGCGCCACGGCGCCGGAAGTCACAATCATTCCCTAGGGAGTTCAGAGTCCAGCCGGAGATCCCCGCGCGGGCAGCCCGTGTGGGATGGTAGCCTTTAGGCTGCTGATGGCTAACTACGCAAGCCAAAGCTTGTACTCTAAACTGAGCCGGCACTCACGGACCCGTACGTTCATTTCGTACGGGTTTCGTTTTTTTTCCGCATAAGAAGGAACCGGAAAGTGGTACTATCTGGGGAGCAGTCTGTCCTGCCACGCCTTTTCAATGCGTCGGCGTTCCTTAAATATTTCATTTCCGCTTACGAATGCGACGTCCAAATCCGATTCTGGCATTAATGGCTCTGCTGGCGTTTGTTGTTTCCAGCCAGCCGTCTTCGTTTGACCTGCCTACCACTTCGCAAGAGCGGCAAATAAGGTGGCCAACTAGAAGCATCCAGATCGCGCTTTCAACGTCACTGACGGCCTCGTCGGCGGCTATTAAACCGGACAGCGACGTACTGGGAGCAGTTCGGCGGGCGCTAGCCAGTTGGTCTCGCGCGGCTGATGTCACCTTTGTCGAAGTTTCCTCGAAGGCCCAGTCCGTTAGCCCGGTGAACGGTGGTGACGGCATAAGTCTAATTACTGTTGCGGCTACCGCGGAGAATCTCGCCCTTTTCGGCGAAGGGAATACTACGGCGCGGACGCGAGTGTTCTATGACCCGGACAGTGGAGAGATTAGCGAAGCCGATATCGTTATCAATCCGTTTCCATACTCGGGAGAAGCTGAGTCGCTCCAGTTTTCAACCGACGGCACGCCCGGTACCTACGATCTCGAATCGACGCTGGCCCACGAGATAGGACATCTGCTGGGTCTTAATCATTCGCACGTAATTGGCGCCACGATGCAAGCCTTCCAGGCCCTCAATGGAACCTACGGCCTCACGGCGATCACCGAGCGCACCCTGAGCGAAACGGACCTGGCAGCGGTTCGCAGTCTTTACGGGACTCGAGAGAAAGCGGGTTCGATTGAGGGAAGAATCCTGAACAGTATCGACGGCAATCTTTTACCCGCAACTGCCGCTCACGTTTGGATTGAAGATCTGGCCAATGGCAGAGTTATGGCAAGTAGTCTTACCACTGCAGGCGGCAGGTTTAGCATTAACGGCGTTCCGCCCGGCAACTACAGAGCGATGGTCGAGTATCTCGATGGGTCCGCCAGTGACGCAGCAGCACTGACGGCGGCAAGCGATCGCAAACCGGGCGGGCGGCAGCGAGCTTTTCGCAGCGTGGAGATTGCCAGTCGGCTGCGCGTTGCCGCAGACAGATCTACTCCGCTTAATTACGTGCTCGTGCCGCCGCAAAACTTGCCGCCTGGGTTGAATCCTCGCTTCATAGGCATTAACGGCGAACTGTCAACGGTGCCGGTGCCGGTTGCGGCGGGCAAGCAGCTTACGCTTTACATCGGCGGCGAGGGAGTGGATCTGATACCGGGCAGCGGTCTTGTTTTCAGTTCCCCATTCATTACAATTGATCCGGCCAGTTTGACCTTGCAGCAATTCCACAATGCAACGCCGGTTATTAGTTTTGAAGTGTCAGTCGCGCCAAACGCCCCGCCGGGAGACTACAGCATCCGGCTGCAGTCAAACTCCGGAGAGCTGGCGTATTTGGTTGGCTGCGTAACAATAAATCCCCCATTTTGATTATAGTCTGGGACCTTCCTACTTCGTTTCCGCATTCCAAATGAAGCGCAAGTTGCTCGACTACTTGAGATGTCCTTCGTGCGCGGGTGCATTATTACTATCGGTGGCGAGTACGGAAGAGGCTGAGATTATGGAGGGGCAACTTGCCTGCGATTCCTGCCAAAGCAAATTTCCAATTGTGCGCGGCATTCCGCGCTTCGGCACGCCGGAAAAACTCGACGCCGAGAAAACCGCAACCGCCGAAAACTTTGGCTGGCAGTGGCAACATTTTGTGCAGGGCGATGAGCTTTACGCCGATCAGTTCCTTGGTTGGATTGCGCCGGTTCGGCCCGAGTTCTTTCAGGATAAGGTTGTCCTGGAAGGGGGCTGCGGAAAAGGCCGGCACACGCAATTGGCGGCAACTTGGGGTGCACACGATGTGATAGGGGTTGATTTAAGCGAAGCGGTGGAAACTGCCTTTGCTGCAACACGCAATCTGGAAAATGCTCATATCGTTCAGGCCGACATTTATCATCTGCCTTTCGCGCGCGTGTTTGACTATGCATTTTCCGTCGGTGTGTTGCACCACTTGCCTGATCCGCGCGCCGGCTTTCGCTCCCTGGCTACGAAGGTAAAGGACGGAGGGTATCTTTCGGCGTGGGTTTACGGAGCGGAGAGTAACGAATGGATTACCCGCTTCGTGGATCCGTTGCGGAAAAAGTTCAGTTCGCGCATGAATCACCGGGCCTTGTTGCAGCTTTCAAAGTTGCCCACGGCTGTCGTGTACCTGGCAACGAAACTGATTTACGGACCACTCAACCGATCCAGTGGCGGCTCCAAACTCGCGTGTCACCTTTTTTATAATGACTACCTGAACGCAATTTCGCAGTTTGGCTGGCGGGAACAACATACGATTGTTTTCGATCACCTGGTGGCGCCGACATCTCACTATATCCACCGCAAGGATTTTGACGACTGGTGGCGCGAGATCGGTGCTAAGGACCTGACAGTCGGTTGGCACAACAAGAATAGCTGGCGGGGCTTTGGACGGATAACATGATCTCCGCTCAAACAGCACGGCGCGCGGTGTGGCGGCCTCTCTGGGAACTTCCCGGCCGCTTTGAACTAATACTATCGCTTGCACGGCGCGAGTTGGTGGCGCGTTACAAAGGCTCAATGCTGGGGATCGTCTGGGCCATAGTCACACCGGTGGTGACGATTGCAATCTTCACTTTCATATTCGCCGGCATCTTTAACGCGCGCTTCGGCGCTCGCGGTACGCCCTGGGACTACGCGCTCTATCTTTTTTGCGGCCTGCTGCCCTGGACCATGTTTCAGGAGACGCTGCAGCATTCGTCTACGACAATCGTTACCCATGCAAATCTGGTGAAGCGCGTCGTCTTCCCGCTCGAAACACTGCCGGTGGCGCAAGCTTTATCGTCATTGGGTAATCAAATGTTTGGGACGCTCGCGCTGGTAGTAGCCACAGTGATCATCCAGCACGAACTGCATCTCAGTATTCTGTGGTTGCCAGTCCTCATCGTGCCGCAGTTGATCTTTACGCTCGGCGCGGCGTGGTTGGTGGCTTCGCTCGGCGTATTCCTGCGCGACATCGCCCAGGGCATCACCCTCGTTTTGATGGCCTGGATGTACCTGACGCCGATAATCTATCCGGAGTCGATCGTACCGGAACGCTACCGACCGTTCATTAACCTGAATCCCTTTACGGCGCTCGTACGCAGCTATCGACGCATCTTCCTCGAAGGTCTCGCGCCCGATTGGACAAGCCTCGGCTACTTCACCGCCATCGCCGTGGTTCTTTTTGTTTTTGGTTACTGGTGGTTTGCGAAGACCCGCCGCAACTTTGCCGATGTGATTTGAAGCCGCCGCTGCCGGCAAGGGCGATCAACTCGTATGGGTCTCCCATATATTCTCTGTGGAACCTCCGTGTCCTCAGTGTCTCTGTGGTGAATGAACGATCAAGAACCATTACATCCCTTCGGGACTGGTGGTTTTTTTCGTGACTTTGGGAGTTGGCACGGTCCAAAGATAGACGGTGCGATAAAGCTTGCCCCAGGGCACGCGGACCGTTTGTTCCGGCTTCCAGTCACCCATCCGAAAATCGTGGGAGAGGATGCGTGAACCCGGACGCAGCTCGTGCAGCAACTTTGGACGCAACAACACGTTCAACTTTTCGGAAAGATAAAGCGTTACGATGGTAGCCTTGCTGACGTCGACCCGAAACATATCTTCATTGCGAAAGCGTACCAGCCGCGATACGTTTGCCTGGCGCGCGTTCTCCTCCGCCTCTGTTACCAGCTTCGGATCTATCTCGATCCCGACAGCGCGAATGCCATACTGCTCGGCCGCCGCAATCGGGATGCGGCCATCACCGCTGCCGAGATCGTAGAGCACATCGCTTTTTTTGATCCTTGCCATGCGCAACATCTCGGCCACCGTTTCCGGCGGAGTCGGATAATAAATAACATCAGGATTGCGCAGCCGGCGCTTCTTTCGAACCGATCGCTGCGCCGATGAGAAACTATGGTTCGTCACAACAGCGCCCGCTGCGTGCGCGCGACGGACCATTCCGGACGCCACGGGGAATTCGGCTGACGGAAGGATTAGCACGCTGCTGAGTAGGGCCAGCTTGAGGATCGAATTGTTAAGAGCGTGACTTGTCATAAGTAAGAACCGAAGCGTAGTAAATTCAGACGCTCTGGAATGCTCTGCGGGGAGTCAGGTGATGCGTTTTAAAGGGGAATCAGCCAGCAACAGTTTCAGTTTTTTCAGCTGTTCCTGGGTCGACTTCTTCATCCACTCCAACGGCGCAGCCGCGTATGCTTCCGCTAGCCGCTGTTCGCCAGCTGCTTCATCCCCAAGTCCAAAATAGGCTTCGGCCATGGTCGCCAGCACCCAGTATTTGCTTTTCTGATACTCGAGGCCGGCCTCAGCGCTGGCGCCTGCCGCGGGACCGGGATTGGCCGCCAGGCAATGCTCGCAGATTGAAAGAACTTCCATACGAACGCGTCGCGCCTGGACGAAGTCGGCAATGGCTTCCGCTGGGTCGGCGGCAAGTGCTTTCGCTCGCACGTTAAGCATATAGGCCAGATTGATCCCGTTGTAGTAGTCGTTCCGAAGAAAGAAGCCTCGTTCGTAGCCTCGCACCGCTTCATCGAGATGCGACTTGTCGCCGGTTAGCTCACCGAGACGTTTGTGGATGGCGCCCCAAAGACCAAGCGTCTCGGTGTCGTTGGAGGTTGCTGGGTCAAGGGCGATCAGCAAGTCGCGGGCCTCCCTGAGCGCCTCCAGCTCTGAGGGAGATTTGCTCTTATATGTAACGAGGGCGAGGCGTTGAATGATGTACGGATCTTCTGATCTCGTGGGCGCTTCCTGCTTCATCATCCCTCGAATGAATGAGAGAAAGTTCTTCGCTGCCACGAAATCGCCGTTCTTTTGGGCCTCGTCGACTTGCTGCATCAACATGCTGTGAGTTGACGTAGTCAACGGCGTTGCCTCACCGGCTGGTGGGCCATCCGCTTCGGTCACCGGCAGAGCACCAGCTACTAGAGCCTTTCCTAGTGCTTCACCAGACTTTACCGCGGCCGCTGCAGCAATCTTTGCGGCAGCAATAACCGGCGGAGTGAGCCCATTCAGGAAGGTATAGACGGGGCTGTCATTGTCCCGTGGGCTCTTTTTCAGGATCTCCACAATTGCTGCAGTGAGCAGACCGCGAAACCTCATTACTTCGTCGAAGCCGATATCCTCGCCCAGATGATGATACTGCCGCACCACTACATGATTCACATCGAACGGAAAAGTCTTAATCCCATCCTCGGCAATGACTACCGTCGTATACGGCCGCAGGGCATGCCGCACCCCGAGTTCGTAGAACGCGTTCTTATTTGAGGTTGAGAGATCCGCGACGACCACGTCAGCGTTCAAGAGTTCCTGGTACATTGGCACGTCAATCAGCCCGGAATGAACAATCTCGTCAGCCCTAATGCATTTGAGCCCGGCTGCTTCGACCGCAGGCTTGATCATGTTCCGGTAAGACTTATCGAGATCGAGGGTACGGCCAGTTTCAAAGTCGGTTTTCTTGCCAAAACCCATGACAACGAAACAGGTTCTCGTGGGTTCCTCAGAAGTTTCAGTAGACATTTAAATCACCTCACTCCGGTAATGATTGCTGGCCTTGGTGTCTGGTTCGGTTTTCCCGCGTTACTTTGTTGCCTATGGTTGGATTTCAGTTTAAATGAGGCATTGCTTCCTTTTGTGTCAGGCCTGGAATTCGTAACTGAAGTTTGCGAGGCGGAAGTGAGTATATCAGCGCCAGCTGGATAGCCGCGAGTACTTCCCGGACAAATCAAACTGGATTCAGACGCGACAACATTAGAACCGAATGTCGCCGGCGAGACGCTGGTTTCTGGTATCGCTCTGCGTCGTCAACACCACCACAATTCCCATCAACCACCAAAACACCAGCGCGACTTCGCCATCGCCGAAGTTGTAGTTCACCACAGAGCTGGCGAAGAAGCCTGCGACTGCGCCAGTGACTCCGAGCAGGATGCCGTAGCGGTTGGTATCGCTCGAGTCGCGCAGCAATTTTTCACCGCGTGATGCCGTGCGCCAGAACACCCACATAATCCAGAGCCAAAACACCAGAGCCGGCAGCCCCCGATCAAACGCCAATTGCAGCGGAGTTGAATGGAGATGAATCATGTCGGTGCCGGGAAAACCCCATTCCGCCCAGTGCAGGTGCATCGAATCCATCCCGTGTCCGAGCACGGGATGAAGCGTCAGGCGAGAAAGTCCGACTTTGGCCACCTGAATGCGCAACCTGGAGCTGGGGTCCTGCAGCGACAAGGCATGTTGTGCGCGCGTTTGGTAAACAACGAAAGCGCCCAAAGCCAGCACTAAACAAATACCAGCGAGGCTCAGCACTTTGGCTCTTCTTCCCAAAGCGCGCACACTAATCACACAAACGCCGATAGCCAACGCTACTAAGACGGTCCGCATAGCGGTCAGGGCAATCCCTAGGGCGAGCAGCGCGAAGGCCGCGACCGCCAGCTTAGAGCGGCGATTGAACCCGTGGTTTTTGAAGTTTGCCAGCGCCAATCCAAGCGCAAGTTGCGCGAGGATCTGGAGAATCTCGGAATAAGTGTCATAGTGGCGCGTCCAACCCGAGGCGCGAAAGCGATGAGTCGGTTTACCGCCAACAACTCCCGAAGGCGACGCCTGTTTCTTGATTGACTCGGTCACGATCATGCCCGGACGCTCGAGGTGTTCTCCCTGCGAGATCACGCCGACTGTGAGTTTAGTTTGATCCGGCGAGTTCTTAATTACCTCATCGATGTCGGCCACGGCATAAACTCGTCGCTCACCAATTCGCCAGATCGCGTCGCCGGCGCGAATGTGAAGCGGCTGCAAAGGACTGTCCGGTGCTACGAAGTCGACAAGAACTCCTCGACCGCGCAGAAGATCATAGACGCTATAGACTGTCCCGGCGGTCCCCGACAATATCATCACGGCGACCAATAGCACCGCAGTTCGTCGCGTAACGATGGCCTGGGTGAGATAGAAAAGGAAGAAAACGCAGGTGGATTGGATCTTGGCGATACTGATGCGCGGTTCCTGCGAAAGGAAAGAAGAGGCTACGGTCCACAGAAAGAACAGCCAGATGGGCAAGTCGAAGGCCGTCCGTCGCAACCCTGCCTGTCTGCTGGCGATTGTTCGGACAAGCCAGCCGGCGCCGACAATAGCCAATGAGATTTCGGCAGCGGCGATTGAGTGGGGCGCGAAAGCGGAATAAAGAAAGAATCCGATTATGGCCGCCCGCTGGCCCAAGCGTGACCATTGTTCGCGTTTCGGGCCGCCGCCGGATTCGGCTGTTGCTTGATTCGCTGGGGTGCTCAATAGAGTAGCTGCCGCGCCTGTTTGATGTTTTCCGGCCGCCAAAACTGAGAAATTAAGTGCGTTGACAGCATTATTTTGTGCATGTTAGCGTAGCCTTCCGGCTGTTTCTTCCGGTGAAGGCAAGAACTCAATAAGAACTGCAGTCAAGCCGTTCTGTTTCACAACCCTTCGCTACGTTTGACTCCGCTCCCATATTCAGTGATACATAATACTCCTAATGGCTTTCGAAAAAGCTAAGGTCATAAAGGCGGCTGAAAAATTCCTTTCGCAGGGAAAGATCAACGCCGCCATTAAAGAGTATCGTCAAATCATCGCTCACGATGGTGACGATCTCACCACTCTCAATATGCTGGGGGATCTTTTGGCGCGCGCGGGAGAAAAGGAGGAAGCAGCTTCCTGCTTCCTGCGCATAGCTGAGCACTATCGCGAAAAGGAATTCACGCTGAAAGCCATCGCGATGTATCGGAAGATCGACAAGCTGAAGCCTCGCGACCCGGCAATCGCAACTGAGCTCGCTGAGCTCTACTCCGCTCAGGGCCTCATCGCTGACGCGCGGGCACAGTATCTCGTAGTTGCCGATGCTTATACTCGAGCCGGTGAAAACAAGCAAACGCTTGAAGTGCTCCACAAGATTGCCGACCTTGATCCTCAAAACACCGAGATCAGACTCAAACTTGCGGCAGGGTATCTGAAGGAGAGCATGCAACCAGAGGCCGCCAAAGCCTACAGTGAAGCGGCCAAGCGTCTATTTGAGAGTGGACAGTATGAAAAATCTCTCGATACCTACTCCAAAGCACTCGAGCTTCGCCCAAACAACCGGAGTATGCTTAAGGGTTTAGTATCCGCCCATGCGGCGCTGGGCACAGCGGATGACGCGGCAGAGCTTCTTGAAAAAGCTGTCGCCGACGCGCCCGACGATGCCGAGCTTATTTCAATGCTGGCGCAAGCGTATATCGACGCGGAAGACGCCGCCGGTGCTGAACGTGCTACAGCGATGCTAATGTCGCAGGACGCCTCGAATTATCGCTGTTACATTGAAGTCGCGCGGGCCTATCTCAAGCAGGGGCAGCAAGACGAAGTTGCCCGAGTCGTGGGCAGTATTATTGAACCGATGCTGGCGGGGCGGGAAGAAAGTGATCTGCTCGAACTTGTTAACGAGTTGCTTGCGCGCGATCCCGAACATGTGGCCAGCCTGCGTTTGCTTGCGAGAATCCATTGGTGGCAGCGCGACATGGAAAAACTGCGCGCGGCTCTGGAACGTCTCCTTGAGTCGGCCGAAGCTGCGGGCCTCGCCGAAGATGAGCGGTATGCGCTGACCCAACTTGTGCGTCTGGCGCCGGACGAACAACGTTATGTGGATCGCCTGAATGTGCTTGGAGGCTTTTTGGAGGAAGGTGCCGAGGGGACCAGCATACTGGACGAGTCGTCGTTAGCTACTGTCCCTTCCTACGAGAGCTTTTCTCCCGGGGAAACGGAAACGGAAACGGTACCGGAAATCGCCGACCAGGCCGCGACCGTATCCTCAGAATTTGAATGGAACTCAGTAGCAGAAGAAGCTCCTTCCCACGCAGAAGTTTCTTTTGCGGATCTAAATGAAACTGCAGCCGAGTCAGAGGTTAATGTTTTAGCCGAGCCGACCCAGGCGGATCCGTTTTCTCATGGCTTTGAAACCACCGAAGGTATTGGTCAAACAACAACGGATCAACTAGCCGATCAGGGAAAGGGAAGTACAGCAGATGCCAAGGGGTTGATGCACCAGGAACTCGAGAGCGTGGATTTTTATATCGCGCAGGGCTATTCCGATATTGCTTTCGACACCCTGGAATTGCTCGAACGCCAGTTTGGTTCGAGTCCTGAAATCGATTCTCGACGCGAAAAATTGAAAACAGCAACAGACGGGGCTAAACCGGAGGAGTCAAAACCGGCTCCAGAACCTTTCACGAGCGATTCAGTTTCCCCGGCTGAAACGGTTTCAGCGGCAGACATCGCTTTCGGCGAGATTGAGCTCGAGCCGCCGCCTATTGTGCCCACGGTTCAAACTCCACTCCCTGAGTCGCCCGGTCCGGTTGGCAGCGGCATCGATTCCGGCCTGGCCGAAATCTTTGAAGAGTTTCGTATGGAGGCCGAAGGGGAAAGCGCTTCGTCCAACGAAGACTACGAAACGCATTACAACATGGCTACCGCCTATAAGGAGATGGACCTTCTGGACGAGGCCATCCGCGAGTTTCAGATAGCCGCTGGCTTGACCGGATCTGCTGATGGCACGTCACGCTACTTTCAATGCTGTAACATGTTGGGTCATTGTTTCGTTCAAAAGGGCATGCCGCGTGCGGCGGTGCTTTGGTTTAAGAAGGGCCTTGATGCTCCCGGACGCAGTCCTGAGGAATATAAGGCGCTCCAGTACGAACTTGGTTCTGCTTATGAAGCGATGGGCGACCTCCACCGAGCAGTCGCGGCGTTCACAGAAGTCTACGGCGTCGATGTGGGATACCGCGACATTGCTGAGAAGCTCGAAAGCCTCCAGTCTCGGGCCGCGACCCAGAAGAAAAAGAAAGGGAAGTGAAGAGCGAGTGAATGGTGATAGTAAATAGTGAATGGTTGATAAGGCGAGTGGCCCAATCGATTTCGTTCTATTTATCATTTACCATTTCACTATTTACTGTTTGCAACCATGTCGGCAAAGCTGAGCGTCATTTTTTATATTATCCTCTGCCTGGAGATTGGCCTGGTGCTTACCCTCTTGCCGTGGATCCCGCAAGGCACGCTTGGCCTGAGCGACTGGGGCAACAACTATTTTCTCTTGTACGCCGCGCGCAAGACCGGCATGCACGCGTTGCAGACGGTCGTTGCTTCGGGATGGATGCGCGGAGCAGTTACCGGCGTCGGCCTCTTGAATATTGGGATCGCCTTTTGGGAGATATTCCATTTCAGCCAAACGGTGCGCACGCTCGAGCAAAGTACGGAGCTCCCCAGCAAGGCCAAAAAGGATGTCGCGCAAGCCACAAGAGTCTCAAAGGCTACTCCTATATCTGATCACGAGCGGCGAGATGACCGCCCGGACAACGCCGGCAACTAAAGACTTCTCAAACCTCCTCTACCTGGTTCAAGCCGCCGTGACTGCCGGCATCGACCTTGTTCAGATCCGCGAAAAGAACTTAAGCGCGAGCGTGCTTTACCAGCTTTCAGCGAGCGCCGCCCGAGTCACCCGAGGAAGCGCGACTAAGCTACTCATCAACGACCGGTCCGACATTGCCGCCGGGGCGGGCGCAGACGGCGTTCACCTGACTACGCACTCCTTGCCTACTGATGTGGTACGTCGTGCGTTTGGGGATGAATTCTTAATCGGAGTCTCCACTCATTCAGCGCGAGAAGCCAACGTCGCTCGCCGCCGCGGAGCTGACTTTGTAGTATTCGGTCCCGTGTTCGAGACGGCCTCCAAGAGTAAATACGGCGCGCCGCAGGGTCTCCGGAACCTTGAAAGAGCCTGCGCTGAACTTTCCCCATTTCCCGTCCTGGCATTGGGGGGACTGACGGTCAACAACGTCGCGGCTTGCATTCAGGCGGGCGCGCAGGGAATTGCGGGCATCAGAATGTTTGGCGATCCGGACAAGCTGGCTGATGTTGTAAACGCCATTCGCGAAAGTGTAAGAAAAGAGCGAGATTGATCAAATCAGAACCTACCGCAGAGCGTGCGCTGACGATTGCCGGCTTCGATCCGTCAGGCGGGGCCGGTGTGCTAGCTGATGTGAGAACATTTGCGGCCTTTGGTTTTCAGGCGGTGGCGGCGATCACTTCGGTTACTTTTCAAAACACAGCGCGTGTTTTTGGCGCCATACATCAGACGGGTGAAAGTGTTCGCGCCCAAGTGCTGCCGCTGTTGGATGACGATGCAATTATCTGTGCGAAGCTTGGGATGCTGCCGACGCGCGAAGTAGTCTTTGAAGTTGCGCGGCTATTTCAAGAGACCGATCTGCCGCGACCGGTCGTTGACCCAGTGACACGCTCATCTTCCGGCCGGCGGCTGATGGAAGAGGAGGCGTTGGCTGCTCTGATTAAGGAGTTGCTGCCTCTGGCTCGACTGGTAACTCCAAACATCCCTGAAGCCGAAACGTTCACTGGAATCACGATCACGTCAGAGGCTGACATGCGACGGGCCGCGGCCATTATCCGCGAGATGGGCGCCGGAGCAGTTTTGATTAAGGGAGGACACTTGGGAGACCGGAAAGCAGAAGGCGGAAGCCGCGAGCGCGGAACCTACAAAGCGCAGGAAGAATTCGACGAGGCGATTGATGTGCTCGACAATGAAGGCAAGGTGACGGTGTTTCGCGAAAGGCGCGTCGCCGGCGCCGAGTTGCACGGCTCCGGCTGCATACTGTCTTCCGCGATCGCAGCCGGGTTAGGGAAAGGAATGACCCTCGAAGATTCTGTTGACGCGGCTAAAAGTTTTGTATTTGAAGCGATTCGCGATTCAGCGCCACGAAGCTAAATGCCAAATGGAAACTGATAAATGATAAATGGAAAATCTTCGTTCTTTGTTTGAGTACCACTTAGGGGGCCTCAACCTTCGATCGTGACCTTCTCCATCTTAACTTCCGAGACTGGCTTATCGCTGGGATCAGTCTGAGTTGTGGCAATGGAATCCACCACATCCAATCCATCGGTTACCCGTCCGAAGATCGTATAACTTGGCGGCAACGGGTAATCGGCATGCATGATAAAAAATTGCGAACCGTTTGTGTTTGGCCCAGCGTTGGCCATGGCCACAGTGCCTTTTTTGTAACCTCGTTGATAGAGCGCTGAGGAACTGTCGATCTCATCATTGAAGCGCCCGCCTGAGGCCGACTCGCCGCCTCGTCCCGTGCCGGTTGGATCACCGCCCTGAATCATGAAGCCTTTAATGACCCGATGAAAGATGACGCCGTCGTAGTAACCTCGTTCGGCGAGCGTTATGAAATTCCCCGTAGTTTTGGGCGCATCGGATTCCAAAAGTTCGAATTTGATCGTGCCTTTGTTGGTCTGAATTGCGGCAGTGCGATTTGGCATGTTTCTCCCCTTAATAGCTATAGCGATTGATGCGTGAAAATGTGTTGAGTGACAAGATACTTGGTTTGGCTGTAGTTTGTCACCCGCATGGGTTGTTGTTACAGAACCGGGAGCGGTAGCGACCGGATCCAAGCACTCAAGGTGGACCTACACGGTTTGTCTGCCTAGTAATCGTCGATTCAGGATTGAGTGTAGGATCAAGTCGCTAACGGTTGCCAAAGCTACAGAACCGACAGCGGTAGCGATCGGATACAAGTACTCAATGTCTTCTGCAACGTGTGTCTGCCTAGTAATCGTCGATTCAGGGTTGAGTGTAGGATCCGGTCGCTACCGCTCCCGGTTCTGTAGTGATGCGCCCCTGCTACACACTACACCTTTATCGGGTGCAGGATGATTACTCCACTTGCCACTAAACCAATGCAATTATCTTTGGCTTCAGATTTCAGCTCAACGAAACTCAGCCAGAAAGGCCCTAATCCATGAATGTTACCCACCTGGAATGCGCCGCCTGTCATTTGGAACACGAGGCACGGCGGTTGCTCAATCTCTGCCGTGAATGTGGCAAGCCACTTCTTGTGCGCTATGACCTGGAAAAGGCTGGACGCACTTTGACAAGGGAATCGTTAGCTGGACGCCGAGCCGATCTTTGGCGTTATCACGAAGTGTTGCCGGTCGACTACGACGAGAACATCGTTTCGCTTGGCGAAGGCTGGACGCCGCTGTTGCGGGCCCGGCGCTTAGGAAAGCAGCTCGGAATTGATCAGCTTTACATCAAAGACGAATCGCAGAATCCAACGCAGAGCTTCAAAGCTCGCGGCATGTCGGTGGCGGTGTCGATGGCAAAGGAACTGGGAGCACAGAAGCTCGCGGTGCCCTCCGCCGGAAACGCAGCGGGCGCACTGGCAGCTTATGCGGCCAGCGCTGGTCTCCAGTGTTTCATTTTTATGCCGGCAGACACCCCACGCGCCAACATCGTCGAATGCGAACAGACCGGAGCCGAAGTTACTCTGATGGATGGATTAATTACTGATTGCGGGGCGGAAGTGGCGCGGCGAAAAGAAGCGGACGGATGGTTTGACGTTTCCACTCTGAAGGAGCCTTATCGCGTCGAAGGAAAGAAGACACTGGGCTATGAGCTGGGCGAACAACTCAACTGGGAACTACCCGACGTAATCATTTATCCGACCGGCGGAGGCACTGGATTGATTGGCATGTGGAAAGCGTTTGCTGAAATGGAACAGATGGGCTGGATTGGGTCGAAGCGTCCACGCATGGTGACGGTGCAGGCGAGTGGCTGCGCGCCGATTGTGACGGCGTTTGAAGCAGGTGAGCGATTCGCCGATGAGTTTCCCGATGCCCAGACAGTAGCCTCCGGACTGCGCGTGCCGAAGGCGATTGGAGACTTTTTGATTCTGGACGCAATACGCGCCTCAGGGGGTACGGCGTTGGCCGTCACCGACGAAGAATTGATTGCCGCAACTCGTGAGATTGGCGCCGCTGAAGGAATATTTTGCGCGCCCGAAGGTGCTGCGTGTTTGCCGGCGTTGAGGAAACTTGTTGATAGAAAAGAAGTCGCGCTTGACGAACGGATAGTTTTGTTCAATACGGGCGCCGGGGTGAAGTACCTGGAATGCTTTAGCGGATGAGATCTGGTTGAAGTGTATCTACTTGAAGAGGTATCGCGCTCGTAGCTTTGGTGTTGTTCTGTTTTTTGTACAAGCCATGTGCCAGCTCCTAAGGAAATTGCTTGAGGGAATGAGTTCACGAAACATCTGCTCTGGTCAGACCAAGGAGAATCTGCCATGAAAAAATTATTGACCATGATGGTTGCTTGTTTAGTAGTGAGTGCGGTGAGCGTCCGGCCAGTTGCGGCTTCCTCGAGGGCGGAAAAGGAACTCCGTTTTGCGGGCAAGGTAAAACAGGGAATTGAAAAACTTGGCTCGGGCAGCAACACCCGCGTTGAAGTAAAGCTCCAGGATAAGACGCACCTGAAAGGTTATGTCAGCGAAATCAGTGAAAATGGATTTGTGGTAACCGATCTGAAGACCGGCGCATCAAATTACGTCGCTTACGCCGAGGTCAAGCAGATCAAAGGCAACAACCTGTCGACTGGGGCGAAGATAGCCATCGGCGTAAGTATCGCCGTAGGACTGATATTGCTTATCTCGTGGCTTATCATCGCGAGCAGTGATTAGTTATTTGTTGGTAACAAAATTCCAGGTAGTTGAGGATAGAAACTTGAGAAGCATAATTATTTTGGTGCTGTTACTCGTCACAGTTGGCACCGGCAGCGCACAACAGCCGCAAACAAGCTCGCCTGAGGCAACTGATAAAGCGAAGCTCGACTCGTTGCGTCGCAGCGGGATTGAAGCGCTTTACAATCTTGATTACGACAAAGCTGAGCGAGACTTCAAGGAGATCGTCCGGCTCTACCCGAGTCATCCTGCTGGTCCGCAGTTGCTGGCAGCGCGGCTTTGGATCAAGACACTTTATGAGTCGCGGCGGCTTCAGTCGTCTCTTTACAGCTCGCAAAGTTTCTATTCGAGCGGGGATGACACGGTTGATCCGAAAATCATCACCGCGTTTCGCAACCTAACTCGTGAAGCGAAGCGGCTCGCGGAGGTGCGACTAAAACAGAATCCCAAAGACATTGAGGCCCTCGATTGGCTGGCCGCGATCCAGGGACTAAAGGCTTCGTTTGAAGAAGCCGTCGAGCGACGCCACTTTGCGGCCCTTAAAGACGGCGATGATGCGGTGGATCATCACCGCGAGGTTCTCCGGCTCGATCCGAATTTAATTGATGCCGGTCTTACAGTTGGTCTTTATGAATACGTGGTGGGCTCCCTGCCGTTGCCGATCAAAGTGGTTGCCGGCATTACCGGCTTTCGCGGCTCGAAGAAGAAAGGACTCGCGATGCTCGAGCGCGTAGCGCAGGCGGGAACCTGGTCGCGCGACGACGCCAGAACTCTTTTGATTGTTCTTTACACGCGTGAGAAACGCTTTTCGGATGCCCTCAGCCACGCTCGCGACCTCAGCGCAAAGTATCCGCGCAACTATCTCTTCCGGCTGGAAGCGGCTGATGCGCTGGTCTCCCAGGCGGAGGTGGAACGAAAGAACAAGAACATCGAGGCGGCTGTCAAAGCGGAGCGCGAAGCCTTTGCCACGTTTGATGATCTGCTGCACGACCGCTCAGTGCGAGACACGGTTTCGCGAGCGCTCGATCTGGTTCACTTCAAGTATGGCGAGGTGTTGCTGACGGCCGGCGAGAGAGAGCGAGCGGCAAAGGAGTTTCTCGCCGCGACCAGAGTCGAACGTGCCGAACCTACGCTGGTTACGATGGCCCATCTTTACGCCGCGCGCGCTTTCGATCTTGCAGGTAAACGCGACGACGCGTTATCTCAATATCGTGAAGTGTTGACGCGACCGGATATTTACGCCGCGCATGACGAAGCAAAAAAAGGCTTGCGCGAGCCGTACAAGGCTGAGAGCGTTTTGTCAGAACCACCGGCAATAGCGGGTCGGTGAAGCGTCCCCCCCTTGCTTACGCGCGGGTCCGCCCCAAGGGGGCTTCCCACAGAAATCGAACGGAGCGGTAAATGATTAAGAGCAGTTTCAAGGATGCCAGGCGGGAACAAACGAGTGTGTTGGCTCCGCTTGAGAGAGCGGCGCTGCAAGGACTCGCGCGCCGGATGCCGCAGTGGGTAAATTCCGACCACCTATCGTTGCTCGGGTTGGTGGCTATGTTTCTGGCCGGCGTGTTTTACGCGGCAAGCAGGCAGAACCCGCTGCTGCTGCATCTCGTGAACGTTTGCATATTTCTCAACTGGTTTGGTGACAGCCTCGACGGAACGCTGGCTCGCTACAGAGATCGGCAACGCCCCCGTTACGGTTTTTATGTTGACCACATCATAGATACCTTCGGCACCATGTTTCTGATCTTCGGACTCGCGCTCTCAGGTTATATGACAGAGCGAGTTGCTGCAGTCCTGCTGATCGTCTTCCTGATGTTGGCGATCAACTCGTACCTGACCGCCTACGCGCTCGGGATATTCAAAATCTCTCAATGGAAGATGGGCCCCACCGAGATCCGTCTGCTTCTTATCATTGGCAACCTTTTCCTAATCCACAGTGCGCATACCCGCATATTCGGTCACCGGTTTCTCCTTTTCGACGTCGGCGGTGTGGTCAGCATTGCCGG
>DASXQM010000119.1:0-39011 GCA_036507195.1 Pyrinomonadaceae bacterium
GTTATACAGCGTGAGCGTGAGTTCTCCAGCCGCTCGAGTTAATGTTTAGCGGCTTAGGAACGATTACGCGCTTTACGAAGCGACTTGTGACGGCTTTGACACGGTAGGGGTCTGGGGTTCAAATCCCCACGCGCCTACCAACATTCTCATTCCCATCAATAAGTTAGCTCTGCAGCACTAGTAGAGCACTACCTCATTGCGGTAGGCGGCCACTTTGGATCAGGCCTTGACCGGACTCTTTAATCCTAATCAACTCTATCTCCGCTCACATTAAATCGTTTTTGGGAATAAGGTCGACCAACATCATGGCCGTTTTGCAGGGCTCGACCCGGGAACCTCCTGCGTCAGACATGATCGACGGCACATTCAAACCAGAAGCTAAAAATACACGTAGTTAAAGCTCGGACGAGATTTTCGGTAGGGACATCCCCGTGGCGCGTTCAGCTGCCAAAGCAGCAATAGCCATTTCTAGAGATTGGCGAGCTTCAAACATTTCCGCGGAAGTGAATCCATGGAGCGAGGCCATCATTCGCAACGGTCCACTATCAAGCGAAGGGGATCCCTCCGCTTCGACCACAAACGTTCCCGCGCCTGGTCGTGACCTAAGCACGCCGACTGCTGCCAGAGAACTTATGCCGGTGCGTAAGGTTGGCCTGCTGTCACCCAGCATCTTTGCAAAGTCGCGCTCTGGTGGCAGCCGATCGCCGGGCCTAAACTCACCCCGGTGAAGCATGCCGCGAAGTTGCACAGCAATCTCCTCGGCGTGTGTTCCGTGGCGATCGGGATCGACAGCTTTGAATCGGGATCTGTTTGGATCGGTCATACCGATACGGGCGTGCACACCTTCAACTACCAAGTGGGTAAATGTCGCGAATCCGATCCATGAAGATGCTCCAATTCTTAGGATTTTGATTCTATTCTGGGCCGTTAACTTGGCGGATCTACCCTGCTGACGAGTTCTTCCTTAGATCTTCAAGCAAACAGTTTGCTGCACGCTGGATGTGTGTACGAAGTGCGTTGACTAAACGATCTCGATCTCGCGCTTCGAAAGCATGCTGTATCTCTCTATGCTCTTTCTTCTCTTGTTCCATTCGTTGTTCCCAATCCTGACGGCTGTAATGGATGCGCGCGATTTTTATATGAGCATTTAAGCGTTGGTAAAATTCCACTAGCTTCCGATTTCCGGAAAGCTCAATTATTAAATCGTGAAGCTCGACGTTATTCTGATTGTGAGCTGATCGCTCCGAATCTGTGGAGACAGGCTTCTCTAAGTCGTCTATCAAGCGTTTCATCTTATTCATAGCTTCAGGAGTCACGCGGTCAATAGCCTTCTCGGCAGCAAGGCACTCCAGGGCTAGACGAATCTCGAAAGTCTCGGCAAGATCCCGCTCGTTTATTCCAGTTACATAGGTTCCGCTTCGCGGGTTGATCTCGATTAAACCCTCGGCCACTAAGCGGTTAATAGCCTCTTTGAGCGGCGTGTAGCTCACCCCGAGCTTGTCCGCTAAATCCTTTACGTTCAGCCTTTCCTCGGGCTTGAACACTTGAGTCAGAATACTATCCCTTAAGATCTGGTACACCGAATCACTCGCTCGAGTTCGGTTAATAAGGGGCAACTTGTTCTTAATATTTGTTTTCATGAGGTCCAAACTGAAATTTTTTATTTGACATTTCAGATTTTTTATTTTAGTTTGTTTTTCCGACAAGAGCAAGCGTAAAGTTGAAGGGGTTAGCCAACAGCAACTTGCGAGTGCAAGTAGCGGCCAACTCTTCCTGATCGGAGCCGAACCGTCGTTGTCTTAATCTCCGGCCATCTCGAATCTGCTCTTACCTTATTAACCTGCAAAATAATGGAGGTTACCATGCTAGGACCAAGTAAGATAGCCCTTCATCTGCTGAGAAATCTTGTCCTTTTGACGTTACTCGCGTCAGTTATACATGCGCAGTTAGTCGCAACGGGTAGAGTAAATGGCATAGTCACAGATCAGGCTGGCGCAGTTTTGCCCGGAGCCAGGGTAAGGGTGATCGAGTTACAAACAAATCAAGTGCGATCCATCATCTCGAATGAGAGTGGGGAATTTTCCTTTCCGATTTTGCCCGTCGGCGAGTACAGGGTGGAGACCGAGTTAGCGGGGTTTAAGAAAAATGTTACGAATAATATAAAACTTATCGTGGACCAGACGGTCAAGTTGGAACTGTCTTTGGAGGTCGGTGAAGTTTCACAGACAATCGAAGTTACTGGCTCCCCCACGTTGGTCGAGTCCAGTGTCCCAACCCTTAAGAGTGTCATCGATCAAAAGAGAATTCAAGAATTACCTCTAGAAGGTCGCAATGTCCTTAAGCTAATGCTCTTGGTACCTGGAGTACAACCAACCTCTGGTGCCTTTCTCAATCAGGAATATACAGCCCCCAACCAGGTTTTTGTTTCCTCAAACGGTGGAAGAGGCAACACCATTGTGTACAACCTTGACGGAGTTGATAACAGTGATACGTACACCAACGTCGCTAACTCTTACCCCAACCCTGATGCACTTGAAGCGATAACCATTGAGACCAACAGTTTCTCGGCCGAGCACGGACGTCGTGGAGCCGGAGTGTTCAACGCGATTACTCGCTCAGGAACAAATAATTGGCACGGAAGCTTATTCGAATTCGTGCGCAACTCTGCCTTTAATGCCACAAACTTTTTCACGCCGGGAATTGAAGATGGGCTGAAGAGGCACCAGTTCGGCGGGACGTTTGGGGGACCGATATTTAAAGATAAAACATTCTTCTTCTCGAGTTACCAGAGAACAACCTTTCGCAGACTCTCGATCAACCAAACGGCCATCGTGCCAACGCAGGAAATGCGGCGTGGAGATTTTTCAAACCTACGTGGAGGAAATGGTCAGGTAATACCTGTCATCGATCCCGCCACAGGTCAACCATTTCCGAACAATCAGATTCCTATCGGGCGCTTTAGTCCGATTGCGGTCAAGTTACTTGACTATCTGCCCGTACCTGATAATCCGACAGGTTTGGTTAGGCTATCAATTCCGAATAGCTCCGATGATGATCAGCTTTTAGCGCGGATTGATCACAATTTTTCAGACTCGAACCGGCTTACTGGTCGCATACTTTATGACCGCCTGAAAAGTGGCACTGGATTGTCCTCGAACAACATCCTCAATGCTGTGACGAGAGCCAACTTCCGCACGACAAATATTTCACTCTCCGACACTCATACATTCTCTCCGACCCTGATAGGCGTCTTTTCTGCGACGCTCAATCGACTCTGGTCGGGAAAGGGCGGCGACTATCCGACAACTCTGTCTGAGTTGGGCGCCGATATAGTTGATCTCGATCCGAATAAGGATATCTGGTTACAAGTCCCAGGCTTCTTCAACATTAACAGTTTGGGCTCTGTCATATTGGTGAGAAATAACTATCAGTATCAAGGGGCCTTTACTTATGTGAAGGGTGATCACGAAATGAAGTTTGGTGCTGATACTATTCGTCAGCAGTTCAATCTTCCGGCGGCCTCACTGGCTTCAAATGGACTAAATATTTTTGGCAATCAGTACTCAGGCAGTAACCTGAGCGATTTTGTATTAGGCCGTCCATCACTCTTTATCCAGATCACACCATGGGGCGAGGCGCTCCGCGCGTGGCAGCCCGGCGCGTATTTTCAGGATAATTACAAAGTCACTCCGCGGCTGACCGTAAACGCCGGGTTGCGCTTTGACCCGTATCTTCCATGGAAAGAACATCAGGCTAATAAGATTTTAGCTTTCAAGCCCGGATTCCAATCACAGATATCGCCTGGGCTCCCGCCGGGAATCGTGGTGGCCGGTGAATTCGGTGTTCCAGAAGCAGGACATAAGAGCTCTTGGACTAAGTTCGCCCCCCGACTAGGCATCGCATATCTTTTGCCCAATGAGAAGACAAGTGTGCGTGCGGGCTACGGAGTCTTCTTCGATTATCCCAACGCAATCATCAACAATCGTCATGCATCGAATATCCCATTTGTACTTCGCATTGACGTAGCGAATCCGACTAGCCTGGAGGTTCCATGGACCGCTAGTCAGCCGAACCCTTTCCCGGCTCCTATACCGGTACCGTCCGGCTTCCGATTCCCATTGCCTGCTATAGCGGTGACCTACAGTGATGATTTTACCAACGGGTACATACAGCAATGGAATTTGACGGCAGAGCATCAGCTTACATCAAGTTGGTTGGCTAGAGTCTCCTACATCGGATCGCGAGGAGTGAAACTCATGTCTGTCCAGGAGATCAACCCGGCGAGGTTTATCCCGGGACAGTCGACTCTTCAAAACATAAACGCTCGCAGGATATATGCCCCGAATTTCGCTTCGGTTCAGTCACTAACAACTGATGACACTTCTAACTATCACGCCATCGCTTTTAGTGCCGAAAGGAGATTCCGGAACGACTATACAATTCAGGCAAGTTACACGTTCGGAAAAGCCAGCGACTATCAGTCGAATGTTGTTGCCCACGGACAGTCAAGCTTCACCAATCCCTTTGATCGCAGTTACGACTACGCTGCGGCGGATTTCGACCGCCGCCATCGCTTTGTCGGCTCATTCCTCTGGCAGCTTCCTTTATTGAATAATTCTTCAACTCCGGTCCGTTTGGTTGGGGGAGGTTGGCAGCTCAATGGCATAGTCACCCTTGAGTCCGGTACGCCGTTCAGTGTCTTTGCCGGGCAGGACAGGTCGCTTGATGGAGTGGGAGGCGATCGTCCGAATTTGATCGGTACTCCGGAGTTAGATACCGGGCGTCCGCGGGGCGAGCTAGTAGCTCGTTACTTTGACACGACGGCATTCCAAACAAATGACTTCGGAACGTACGGCACGGCCGGTCGCAACCTACTACGAGGCCCTGGTTCTGCGACCGTCGATTTCTCAGTACTGAAGAATTTTAGTACGCCGTGGTTTAATTCTGAAGGCGCCACCCTGCAACTCCGCGCTGAAGCGTTCAATATCTTCAATCGGGCCAATTTCGCCAACCCCAATAGCACTCTTACATCTGCTTTATTCGGAAGAATCACGGCTGCGGGCGAGCCACGCATTCTTCAATTTGGCATTCGCTTTGTCTTCTAGGTGTGAATGAAACGTATCTTAGCGATCATTTTCGGTTCAGCTCTTGCGGGACTAGTGGCCAGCGCAAGCGCTCACCACACGAAGAATCTCTTGACCATCAGTGATTTCTTTGGCGGTTTTGAGGGGGCGTCGCTCATCAATCCGAAACAACTTGGAAGGAACTACTTTTCGCTCGAAACGCAGAGTAGCAAAACCTTTGGTCAGCAAGGAAGGTTGGGAACGTGGGTTTGTGCCGGTATCAAGCTAGATAACGTTCAGATCAAGGATGGCGATGTCGTGCGAATTGTGGTGCCGGATGGAAATAAATCAGCAGTACTGCGCGCTGTCTACAGCTTCGATCGCAAGAATTGGAAATTCGTCACAACCCAGCGAGCGTCGTTTGATTTTGATATTCCACTTGAGAAACGCAGGAAGGCGGTCTATTTCGCGACCTTCACCCCTTACTTTCACTCGCAGATGCTTGAAAGTAATAAGGCGTTTGCTAGAAGCAAGTATGTACGACTGAGCACCATCGGAAAGAGCGTCCGGGGTCGTGATATTCCGTTGGTAACAATCACTGATTGGCACGTGCCGGACGCAGAGAAGAAAAGAGCTTTCATAATTGGGGGAACGCACGGCGCAGAGACAGCCAGCATTTATGGAGTGGAAGGGATGATGAGGTTCCTCCTTTCGGAAGATCCTCTGGCTCAGGAGATGCGACAAAAGGTGGTGTGGAAGTTCATTCCTATCCACAATGTCGATGCAGCTGCAGAAGGGCTTGATCGTCGCAATGCCGGTGGCATCAACCTGTATTTTGACTGGGGTTTTCATGCCGAGGAAGCCAAGCACCTGGAGAAATACAAGGACGACCCATCAATTCGTAATAGCGACTTTTCCCAACCAGAAACACGGGCCGCCTACAAGGCTATTATGGACTTCCGCCCCAATGTGTTTCTCGACGTACACAGTTGGCACTTCAAAGGTGACGGATTCTGGGGACCGGATCCGGCATTTACCAGCAACGAGATCAAAGATCTGAAGAGCAACATCGCCAGGTACTATAAAGTCAAACAATGGGACCATGAGGGGCTATTGATCGCATCAGCGCCAACGATCGCAAAAACGCTAAATATCGCCGCCACTCTTCCGGAATTTGCATTGAGCTTCGACTCTGATGGCAATTTGAAAACCACCGCTTCTATGCGCCAACAGGGAGTGGATGTTCTACGTGGCACATACGAATATCTCAAGACCTTGCCGTAAAGCATGTAGTTCACCGAAGTCCGGATAACAATCAACCTAAATGTGTAATTACTCAAAGATGCTTCTTGCTATCCGCCCACTGGTGTTGGGTGCAGTGTTGATATTCTCGGCTAACGCTGAGGGGCAAGTAGGGGAAGTGCCAGGGAAGCCGCCGGTGCTGCCGATTCGCCTAATGAATCTTACGACCTATGGGGAATCAATTCGCAAGTGGTTAGAACCAGGTGCGATTAATTTTGCTCAGATCAATTGGGTCAATCACAATCTAAATAAATATGAATTTCGCTCTGAGGAAAAACCAAAAGAATTCCTGGAGACAGTGACAGCTTCACGAGCATTGTTGAAGGCCAGAGCCGAACAAGCCAAAAGGTTGGGGATGCGAGTCTACCTTAATGAGTATGAGATTAATTACCCCGATTTCATTGCTCGTGAATCGTTGCTGCCAGCCGCAGACAGAGAGAGGTTCATGGAAGAAAAGTTGTATGAACTTTTCATTGAATGCCCATGGCTTGATGGTTACATGATAACTCCGACTGAGTCGAAACTGGGCGCTGCTAATCCGGAAGAACTGAAAGCGGTAGCGATGGGCGCCTACAAAGGGATGAAGCGTGCAGAGAAGAAACTAGGACAGAAGCGCTACCTCTTCGTGCGGTCCTGGCTTTCAGCTGCTTCCAGCTTAGCTAAGGTTAGAAGTTACTTTCCCATCACTTCTGACCCTGAAATTGCAAAAGACATCATCATTGTCTCAAAAGAAGGGTTGGGTGACTTTGTCATGCGTCGCCCACTAAACCCGCTATTCGGGGCAGTACAACCACACTCAATTTGCGCTGAGTTTGATGTTTCTGTAAGTGAGTATCGCAGCCTCGGATGGTATCCGGAGGGGCCCGCAGATTTGTGGGCATATAGGATACAACAACTTGCGGTAACACCTGGTGTGGTCGGTATCAACATACATACGGGTCGATTGAATGAACTGCCTGGCACGACACCGGAGGAGTTGTTCCCTCGATTCAAAGAGGGACGCATCGTTTATCCATTTCAAGGGGGCGTCAAATGGAGTCCATGGCACCATCTGAACATTTATACCCTTTACAGGTTGTTGAAAAATCCCTGGGAACAACCTCGAAAAATTTATGAAGATTGGGCCCGAGAGAATTATGGAGAAAAGACCGCTCGGCCACTCGCAAATATACTGCTCATCGCAGATGACGCCCTTTATCAGGGCATGCTTACATTCGGCGTCAATCTCAACAACCATTCAGGATTCGTGATTGGCGGGGAAGGCGAGAAGCTGATTCAGAATACCGCTAAGTCGATCAACTATCAGCTCCAGCTCCAGCCATATTTGGCGCCACTCTTCGAGATCAATTCAGACACCGCCGATCGAGCACTAGCTGAAAAGCGTCACTCGCTCGAACTTGTAGATTCGATGATCTCAACGCTTGATGATCATCAGCCTGACTTCGTCCCTCAGGACTACCAGGCCCTCCGGCATGACCTGGTGATCATGCGACGGTCAATGGAGGGATATATGTTCTCGCAGGCAGGGTACTTTGCCTATCAAGTAGCCGTGGCCGAACCTGCAGTACCTCATCGAGACTATTACGTACGTCGCGTTAAGGAGATGGTTGATGCGGCAGAACAGTTGGCTACATCAGAGCCCGCTTTCTTACACCAGACTGGTCCAAGATCGTTCATTCATATCACGCGCGCCTATCGTGAGGGACTCAAAGCGAGGGGTTTGTGGTAGCTCACAATTAGAAATTGACGGTGTTGAGAGTGCCCACTGAACACAAGGTGATTTGAAGAATCAATATCATGAGAAGAGCGCCAAAATGTTTTGTGGCTTTATTGGCAATAATGATAATCGATCAAGCTGCTGCGTATGGGATGTCGTCCAGTGCGCAATATACTCGAATTCAGGCAATCGTCACTGAAACGGGTCGAGAAAACTGCGCTCAGCGTGTTAGCTAAGGCTTTGGAACAAAGCAGGGGAGGTTCTTAGCATATAAGGAGACGCGCATTGAAATCTTTAATCAATATTTGTGCACTCTTGCTCATTGTATGTGTATCAGCAGTACTGGGCAGTGAGTCCGATGGTAACCAAAGTACGGTTTACAGGAGATTGCCGGCTGTCCGCAACGTGGCCGATCTGGATGTGGCCGATTTCTTCGACAATATGGAATCGGGCTCCCTCGTCAATCTGAAGAAAGCCGGGCCGGGAAGTTTTATCTTCGAGGTGCAGGACAATAAGATTTACGGTTACCAGGGAACGTTAATGGTCTGGTTTTACGGCATGTGCGATCTGCGCAACGTCAAGGTTGAAGCAGATGATAAGTTGAAAATGGCGATCCACTGGCCCAACGGGTTAACACATGTACGTCCTGTTTATTCATACGATTCAATCAACTGGAATCTTGTACCGGAGGGATGGGGAAGGGATGAAAACTTTTTTCGATTCGATTTACCTTTGAAGTCAGGCGAATCTCGGATTTACTTTGCCACACATTACCCATATCCACCTCAACGGGTTTTGGAGAGGGCAATCAAACAGGCGAAAAATCCAAATGTACGAGCAATCGAAACTATCGGTAGAGGTGAGCGTGATAGGCCGACCATAATGCTCACTATTACCGATCCTCGTGTGCCTGACCGGAAGAAGAAGTCGATTCTACTGAGCGCGGGCGATCATCCGGGTGAAACTGCAAGTCTCTGGGGTATGGAAGGGTCGATAGATTTTCTGCTGTCGGAGAACCCGGTAGCGAAGAACATGCGGAAGAAAGCGATCATCTATGTCGTGCCAATCCTTTCAATGGACGGCGCTGCACTCGGCACTGATCGCCGGCAAGCGACGGGCGTCAATATCTATTTCGACTACCAAAAATTCGAATCACGAGAAGCGCGGTACATGTGGGACACCGTAAAGCGCTTACGACCATCTTTGTGGTTGGATTACCACTCCTGGCATTTGGGGACGGCAGAAGGTTTGTATGGTCCACACCCTAAGATTGTTGGTGACGACAAGTATGCACAGGTAAAACCACTAATTGATGCGATAGGTAAATATTTTCCCATCAATCGGCAATCACCTGACACTCTCGACTCGCCTAACACGCAAGCTCTTTTGAAATTAGGTGTGCCCGGTTTTTGCCCGGAATTTAACTTTGGGAAAGGGGCCAATGGTGAGTGGAAGACCATCGAAGATCAGAGAGTGTTGGGCTCAAAGATCATCCTGGGTGTTCAAGATTATTTGGATGGCCTACATTAACAGCCAATCTTCCTGGCATTTCATCTTGAAATTTACGATTCCTAAACTAGGCAATCGCATTGAGAGGTAGCTCTCGATGAATTTGACTCCGGTGAAGCATGACACTTCAACAGTATCTTAGGATCTTATCAGTCGGCCTTGCTGTGTTGGTCTTTGTAATTCTCATGACTAATACAGGCATGCAGCGTGGAGGGTTGGCGGCACTCAGGGATGCGCGATCGGAGATGTCCGTGTGGGAACTGGCGCAGAGTGTGCGGCCAGGTTCCGGTGGGATGGAGGCGGACCGGGACACGTGGCAGCGCGAGGAGAAAATATTCAAGAGAGCCGTCGGGAAAGGAGTCCAGGAGTGGAATATCCACGTACTCGGTGACGCAAGACCTGTCATGCGACGGCTGTCAATTGAAAACCTTGGGAATGACGTTTCGTCCCCATTTCTGCTTGGTAACAATTATGATTTTCGGAGTGTGCCGGAGCTGGTCGCTTCGCTCACGCGTAACGCCAAAACGGAAAAGGAAAAGGCCTTAGCCATACGCGAATTGCTAATTGGTGAGGGCTTCTTTTTCCACTTCTCAGTACCTAAGACCAATGACCCGATCTGTCGACTAACGAGTAGCGGTTATGGCTTTTGTGGAGTTCACGCTCAACTCTTCGATCAACTTGCTGAGGCAGCCGGTCTTCGAACTCGGACCTGTTCGCACAGCTTCGGCTATGGTCACTCCACTAACGAAGTCTTTTACGACGGCCAGTGGCATTTCATCGACACGAACGCAGAATCCGTTATTTTTCGACCTGACGGGGAAATCCCCTCATATGAGGACATTGGGAAAGACCCCAACCTGGTTCCGTCAGGAGATGCCTACGGTCAAACTAGTTTTGGTATTGACGGGGCGCGATACGCCCGCGCTCTCTACACGTCTCCCACGAAATGTTTGGAACGAGAGCCTTCGCCTGACACACGCTATGGAACTCTGGATTTTCCTTTACGTGCAAATGAATCTATCACTTGGCAATGGCAGGATGCTGACTTTACTCGTAACCGCGAAAACAAGATACCTGTTTTTGGTAAGGGTCGCTTAGAGTACAAGCCTACTGCAGCCACCCTGGTCCAGGCCGGAAGTGGCTTTGTCAGGAGCCTTATCCGGAGCAAACAACAAATTGAACTGAGTAGTAGCGCCGAACGCGCTCAATTAGTTATCCCAGTCGTTTCTCCCTATCCGATATTAGACGGTGAATTGGTTGCCAGAATCACGGGGTCTGTCGCGCAAGTTAAGGTGAGGATTTCTAAAGACAACGGTCACTCGTGGCTAGTCGTAGAGCCAACAACCGCTGGAGGTCTTTCGAGTTGGCGCGTCAAAATGGATGAGCCTGAGACATGGGCTTATCCAGCTGAAAGAGCTCAGTATACAGATACCACAAGGACCATCGTAGCGGGACAATATGGATACATCCTGGAGATAAGTCTCAACAAAGCAGAGAACTCATCGTCGTCCATTTCCGATTTGCGTTTGACCAGTACTTTCCGCCATTATCCGCCCGCCCTGCCATATTTGAAAGTCGGACAAAACAAGATTTCGTATGTTGATAGAGGTGCGCGCAACGGGCGGAATTTACGTGTCACTATGGAGTGGGAAGAACGTCGCCGAACTCCAAGGCTCAGCATGAACGCGCGGGAATGGGGATGGGAAGACTCCCAGAGAATATCCGCCTCCGGCTCCCGAGCCGAACTCCCTACGTTAGCTGAAGGATCTGATGGTGTTGTTCATCTTGTTTACGGAGTCGGTCCCGTTGGTTCACGCCGGATAGCTTACAGCCGTTACAAGGACGGTGCATGGTCCGCTGAGCGGCTCATAACCAGGGGAGATAAAGACGCCAACCATCCCGTTGTTGCCGAGGACGGTAAAGGAACCATTTGGGTCGCCTATCAAACTGGGGGCTTATGGGAGGGTGGAGACGTATATGTGGTCTCAATCAAAGGAAATGAGATGTCCCAACCAATCCGGTTAAATGATCACGATCCGTATCATATTGCGTTTTTCCCATCGGTCACGGCTAACGGAAATAACGTCACCGTGGCATGGGAAGGTGGAGAGTCAGGCGTTGACCTAAACAATGCATGGGGCACCGAGGTCGGCTGGATGCGGACATTCAATGGAGCTTCCTGGAATGAACCGGTTTTTCTTAAAGGGGAGCCCTTTAAGAATCTCGGCCTTCCCAAAGTTGTCTATGACCATGATGGGCGGCTTCACATGATGGCTACCAAAGGCCCGCGGTACTATCGCCGTTTTCCTTCCGCGGATTCCAAGGCCAAATACCAATGGTTGACTCCGGAGTGGATGTATCACTCACGCGGAGGCTCCTTCTACTTGGACCAAAAAAATAATCTCTGGGCTGTTTTCGACGGACAGAACAGTGGCACTACAAATGAGATTTATTGCCGCATGCTGCCACGTGGGAGCACGGGTGCCGCGATAACTGAGTGGACAAAGGCGTTACGAATAAGTGAAGACGACAAGCGGCCATCCATTTATCCCAATATGGTGGCGGAGAGCGAGAAACGCTTAGCAGTAGTTTGGATGGATTATCGCCAGAAGAGCGCAGAGGTGTATGCGAAGGTCTTTAATGATGGTCATTGGAGCCCTGACTTGCTCATCTCCCATGGGGCGGACCAGGCTACTCGCAAAGAAGCCGAAAGCCTAACGCCGAATCAACTTCAGTCGCTTCCACCTCAGGGACGCCAATCCAGCTATCCGAATATTGCCAAAGCAGGCGACGGCACGGTTTGGGTTGTTTGGCAGGAAGCAGACAGTAATCTAAAAGGACAGGTATTAGCTCGCCGGCTAACTTGGAAGGGTGGGATTAGCAAGCCCTCTTTTTGAGCCAGATCTCAGACAACGCTTTTGAAGTTGGATTCAGTACAGTCGATCAAAATTATGCCCATTTCGCGTAGATTAGTTTTAATCTCATCTCTCCTACCATTTTGTGGAGCGCTGGATTTCTCAGCGCTAGGAGAATCCGAACCCCGGGCAAATATCCCAGCAGAAGCTGTCCCCAACCGGGATGCGCGCCTGACAAATGAATTCACGTCTGAATTAACTGCATACAAAAAGGATTTCCGGTTGCCGGAATGGGCAAAGCAAGGACGAGCGCGACAGATACGTTTTGATGGCGGCCCAATGTTTGCGGCTTGCCAGTTTGAATCGGGGTGGAAATATCTGACGGACGTGAAGACGCCTGGCTTCGTCGGAATGATTAAGAGCGTCTGGACGTTGACCAATCTTTACACGGACGACATCGAAAGACGGCTCGATGAGATCCGGGCTGCCGGATACAACTGGATTTGGGCGAGCTATCAGCTTGGTTACGCCATTGAAGACGAAGCCCGCCAACGTGCCCAGGTAAGGAGATTGATTCAGCTTGCTCATGCTCGTGATATGCAAGTTACGGCTTACTTTTCACTTACCAGTGTTTTTACAACTAGCGCATTCATGGGAAATCCTGAATCGAAAGACTGGATTCAAGAGCAAGCTGATGGTACGCCAGTGGCCTACTCGGGAATCCCTGTGCGTTTGATGGCTTGCGTCAACAAACGAGGTCGGATCGACTACTTGAAAAAGATTGTTCGGCTAGCTGTCGAAGACGGTGCAGACGATATCTTTTGGGACAGTATCTTCAACCGCTGTTACTGCTCCTATTGTGAGAAGGGCTTTAGCTCCTACTCCCAGCGTGTTATGGGGCAATCTCATCCGATTCCAAGAAGGACCAAGCCCTCGAATGAGAAGACGGTTGGAATAGAGGAGAATTTTGATTTCCTCGGTCTCACCGAATCCTCTATAGAAGGTTTGTTCGCAGAATACAATCACTATGCGGCGGCTCAAGCCATCGCAGACCTTGACCGTTACGCGAAAAGTCTAAATCCCGATATACTTGTGAGTGCGAACTCGCATCGCTTTCGTTACGTCGATCAAGTAGCGGATCTTACCTGGTGCGAAGACTCGAATAATAAAGGCGCACGAATTGATGAGCAGGGCAAACTTACAACCCCGATAGGTATTTATACATGGGCGCGAGCAACCGCCGAGGGAAAAGAGCCCGCGCAATTGACAGTTGCTCCATATGAGTATTGGCAGTTACAGAATCCTGAGTATTACAAGTTGACGGTCGCCGAGGCCGCAAGCTTTCAAGCCAACTTTGTCATGCTCGCAGGATATGCGTTCGCAGTAAGGTTCGACGACGGTGATGTTGTCGCGAAGCGCGCCTGGGGCGGAATCAGCGCAGGCCTTAATTTCATCGAACGCAATCCGCAACTGTTTGAAGACGCGTACCCCGTTGCCGACGTAGGTCTTTATTATTCGCACACCACGCGGATCAGTTCGGTCGCGGGATCGCGCGGTGGTGCGGATCAATGGCAGGCGGTGGCACAAGCATTTTATCTTGCCGGCATTCCGGTGCGACTCATTACTGATGAGATGGTGGTACGGAATGGGGCCAAAGATTTGCTCAGTCAAGCGAAGATGATTGTTCTCGTTGGGATGAGCAGTCTGAGCGATGAAGAGTTAGTAGTACTCAAAGAATATGTTCGTCTGGGCGGTCGATTAATGGCGACGGCTGACAGCGGCTTGTATACCAGCTTTTGGACAAAGCGCCGAGGCTCGCCTTGGGGCAAAGAAACGACAAATGTCCAAATCGTTGACGGTATCGATCTGACAACGCCAGATAAGGTCTCAACTCTCGTCGGAAAATTCCTGCAGCGACCGCCGATGATTCAAATAGCCGGCCGTGGCCATCAACTAGCTAATCCGACAATTCAAAAAGGGCGGCTGATCTTACACGTTCTGAACTACGAGACCGCCAAGCCTCTGAAGAATTTAAAACTTACACTCTCTGCGGGTGGATATCCTGCAGAAGTTGCGGTTGCGCTCAATAGACGTAGCGTCTGCCAATGGTTGACGCCTGATTACGAAGGCGGCAGTCATCTGCCGATTGTTTGGGACGGTGAGCGGGCCTCCATCACCATTCCCGACATGAGGGTTTCAGGAGTCCTAATAATTTCGTCGGAATGAGAGTGAACTGGCTTTAGGCCTCTCAAAAATTCGAGCCAGCTTGCTTTGAAAACGGTTCCTCCTGATTGAGTGGAATGAAGATATGTGATGTTAAAGCTTACGCGGTGAGGATACCTCGAAACATCAAGGGGGCTCTTGGCACTGCCGGATTACCGGCGCCTTTGACAGGGGTAGAGAGCACAGATAATTCAGGCCAACCTTCATTCACGTTCAAATGGGCCGAAGCTAATCAGACAATCTATTCAACCGGGATCGAAACGACGCTAGTAAAAGTTGAGACAGACACGGGCATTGTAGGATGGGGTGAATCTCAATCGCCAGTCGCTCCTGAAATCACCCGAACAATTATCGAAACATTGCTACGTCCGATTGTCATTGGGGAAGATGCAGGCGCACCAGAAATATTGTGGTCACGGATGTATCAGGCGATGCGCGTGCGTGGGCATACCGGAAGTTTTCTCCTCGATGCAATTGCCGGTATTGACATCGCGCTCTGGGACATCTGCGGTAAAGCTTGCGAACAGCCGGTGTGCCGTCTCTTCGGTGGATCACCTCTTTTGCAGATCCCAACCTATATCTCCGGGTTGGAAGGAGACGATCTCCACTCGCGTCTCTCTTACGCACAGTCGCAGGTGGCTGCCGGGGCGACCAGATTTAAGATCTTTCTTGATACGACCCAGGGTGATTGCTTGCGATTAATTGATCGCTTGCGCGAGGAATACTCCGAGGAGATTGAAATCTGCGTGGATGCCTTGTGGCGTCTGTCTCTTAAGAGTGCGCTGGGGTTTGCACGACAACTTGAATCGCGGCGAGTTGGTTGGCTGGAAGCGCCGCTTAAACCGGAAGATGTGCGGGGACACGGAAGATTGGCCGCAAACTCACCCATCCCAATTGCTATCGGCGAAAGCTATCGAACTCGCTATGAGGTGTTGCCATTTTTTGAAGTAGGTGGGGTCGATATGTTGCAACCCGATATCGGGCGAAGCGGCCTTACTGAAGGTCGGAAGCTGTCAGTTCTCGCGGACACATTTCACACACCCGTCGCACCGCACGTCAGTATAGGACTGGGACCGCAGATAGCTGCTGCCCTGCATCTGAGCGCAGCTTGCGTGAACCTGCATTCCATTGAATGCAACCCGCAAGTATATGTCGTGGCCAATCAGTTTCTGACGGAGCCGCTCAGGTTTACTGGTTCAACTATCAGCGTACCTTGCAACGGAGGGGGGTTAGGGATTCAGGTTAATGAGCAAGCCCTACAGGAATTCGTTGCTCCATGATGCCAAGAATGAAAGGGGTAAGCAGATGAGAAAGTTTCAAGGGGTATACCCCATCGTTGTTACTACGTTTCATGAAGACGGCAGTCTCGATCTCGAGAGCCAGCGACGCCTGGTACGCTTCCTTCTTGACGCTGGCGCACATGGGCTTGGCTTATTCGGAACCGCTAGCGAAGGCTACACTCTCTCCGACACGGAGCGCGTAACCCTAACAAAGATAATCACAGATGAAGTAGCCGGGCGCGTTCCTGTCGTTATTAGTACCGGGCACACCGGCACAGCCTTGGCTGTCGCTCTAAGTCTGGAAGCTGAGCGCGCCGGGGCCGATGCCGTGATGGTGCTCCCGCCGTACTTTCTGCGTCCGAATGCTGAAGGACTCTTTCACTACTATAGGACCATCTCCGACGCGATTTCTATTCCGATAATAATCCAGGATGCGCCGCTCATGACGCAGGTGACCCTTTCTCCAACGATTCTCGCTCGGATGGCTCTCGAACTTGAAGGTGTGCAGATGGTGAAAGTCGAGTCACCGCCAACCGCGCCGAAAATAAGCGAGGTCACTTCATTAGCAGGCGATTCGCTGACCATTTTTGGCGGCCTTAACGGTCAGTTTTTTCTTGAAGAACTCGGGCGCGGTGCGAGAGGAACAATGCCTGGCAGTGACATGACGGACATGTTTGTTCGAGTGTGGGACTTCTATCAAATGGGCAAAGTTGCTGAAGCACGCGCCGAATTCAACCGCTACTTGCCCCTTATCCGTTATGAACTTCAGCCCGGGTTAGGTGTCTCCGTCATGAAGCATAATCTCCATACCGGAGGAATTATCGCCTCGCCGCGCGTGCGTCATCCGACTGGTTCCATTGACAAGATTGGATTCCGGGAACTTGAAGAATTGCAGTGCGGGTTAGACATGCTTGTCTTGCAATGGAATCAATAAGCAAAACTCGAACTGTCTTCCGATCAGTTTAGTGGCTTTGCCTGGCGAGTTGTTCGTCGCACAAGAGTCGGGACAAGTGCGGGAGTTCTCGCACGAGGCCGATCTATCTATCGAAACAACCTATGCGCTTAGCAAGCAAGGTAGCAATCATTACAGGGTCTGGTAGTGGGATTGGTCGTGCATCTGCACTGCTATTTGCCAGGGAAGGTGCCCAGGTAGTAGTCGTTGATATCCACAAAAAGGATGCCGCTCAAACGGCCGAGGATGTCAACCAGTCGGGTGGATCGGCGTTGGCTCTCCAGGCCGATGTCTCAAACCAGAGTGGTTGTGTCTCGATAGTTGCAAAGACGATTGAGGCATACAGAAGGGTGGATATACTCTTCAACAATGCTGGTGTCTCGTCCTTTAAGCCTGTAGTTGAGACAGACGAAGCCGAGATTGATCACGTGCTCGGTACGAATGTCAAAAGCGTGTTCTTCCTGTCTCAAGCAACCATTCCATACATGAAGCGACAGGGCGGTGGCTCAATTATCAACAATTCATCGATCACCGGTATAGTCGGCGCACCAGGAATGGCCGCCTATGCTACTTCGAAGGGCGCCATCATTACCTTAACGCGAACGATGGCACTCGAACACGCCGAAGATGGAATCAGAGTTAATTGCATTTGTCCGGCGTCGATTGATACACCAATGCTCCGACGGGCGTTAGGTCGGATGGAGGATCCGGATTACGCCCGATCACAAAACATCAAGCGCCATCCTTTAGGACGGCTAGGGACGCCGGAAGACATCGCTTATTTCGCTCTCTTTCTTGCTTCAGATGAATCAAGTTTTGTTACCGGGGGAACCCATGTAGTTGATGGTGGAGCACTCATAGCTCGAGGTTGGAGAGAATAGTAACCCGCGCAATCGTGAAGTCGCATCTTTATTGACCGACTCCAACCACTCTGGATCTAAGAGCAGATTATCGGTACGAAATTAGATCTATTAATGAGCGGATACCAAACTTCCGGGCACGAGAGAAACTATGGATGTCGCATACGCGAATTCATTTACCGTGAGCATCGATGCGTTACGATTGAAAACGATTTGCTGCGTGTCTTAATCTGCGCAGACAAGGGCGCTGACATCCTGGAGTTCATCTACAAGCCTGTTGATCTGGATTTCATGTTCCGCTCCCGCTTGGGGCTGCGACGGGCCTCGCATTTCCGTCCCAGCAGTCCTTTAGAGACGGGGCACTTTCGTGAGTACTTTGCCGGTGGCTGGTACGAGATGTTGCCGAACGGACCGGCTCCTTGTACGCATCGTGGGGCTACCTTTGGCTATCACGGTGAAGCAACCCTGTTGCCTTGGGACTACGAGATTGCGATTGACGAGCCAGAGCGAATTGAAGTGCGTTTTAGTGTTCGTCTGATGCGCATTCCGCTGTTTGTTGAGAAAACGGTGCGCCTGGAAATAGGCTCTGCAACTCTTTATCTTCATGAACGAATTCTTAATGAGTCCGAACAACCTGTTGAAATCCTATGGGGTCATCACCCTACGTTCGGACCGCCTTTTCTGGCAGAGAATTGTCGTGTCTACTTACCCGCTTGTCGTGTATCGGTCGGAGAGAACCAGCCTCCTGATGCACGCATAGCCGCTGCTCAAACTTCCGATTGGCCGTTTGTTAAAGGTCGAAACGGAGAGATGCTAGACCTTTCATTTCTTCCCGGACCCGAAGCAAAGACGCACGATTTTGTTCAGCTTGAAGGACTAGCTAGTGGTTGGTTTGCTCTGGTCAACCCGGAGAAGGAAGTGGGGTTTGCGCTCCGTTGGGACGTAGAGAGGTTCCCCGTTCTCGGCTATTGGCAGTTATTTCGTGGTGGGGCAGATTATCCGTGGTACGGAATGAATTACTTGGCAGCACTTGAACCTGCTTCAGCTCTCCCCTCGCTTGCCGAGGCTGCCAGTAAAGGCGAGGCACTCACAATAACTCCAGGGATTCCGCTTGAGACTACAATTGAGGCGACAGCGTTTCGAAGACCTCTTGAGGTGCGCTTAGTTGAATATGGCGGACATATTAGTTGAGATGGCGGTAGGTGATGAGAAAGTGACTGGCAGAGTCGAAACGGTCAGAACCAAACTCATTCGCAAGGTGGCAGCGCAGACGATGCGCTGGAACTTCCGTGTATGGGGCTTCGGTGAAAGCATCGCGTTGCGCGGGCTGCTACAGGCCAGCCGTGTCACAAGGGATGCCGAGCCACTCGGTTATGTCAAAGCATTACTGCGCTTTTACGTCGGACGCGGAGTCACCAGGTCACCCGAAGATCATGTAGCTCCTGGAGCGGAACTGCTGCTGATTTATGAAGAGACGGATGAAAGGATATTTCTCGAAGCTGCGAAAAAACTGGCTGACCTGCATAGAGGCTTTCCTCAAAATAAGCTCGGGGCGCGCTTACATCGTTACGATTTACAGGGCTGGCGTCGGCAGATCTGGGTTGACTGTATGGACGTTGAAGCACCGTTTCTTGCGCGATTGGGGAGTGTGACGGGCGATGAGAGGTACATCACACAAGCTGCTGAAGAGATAACTTGCTACGCCAGGCTTCTGCAAGACAAAGAGACAGGCCTTTTTTATCACGGCTATGAGAGTGATTGTGGCAATAACGGGTGCTTCTGGGCGCGGGGTAACGGTTGGGCTTTGATGGGTCTCGTTGAGACACTTAAGTTTTTGCCCGTCGCGCATCGCAGCCGCGGTGAGTTGCTTGAGAGGCTGGTGAAGCTTTGCCGAAGTCTTTCAGAGTATCAACACGAGGATGGGCTTTGGCATACCGTGATCAACCATAAGGATACATATCTTGAATCGACGCTGGCTGCAATGGCGGCCGTCGCTTTGCGAGAAGCATTCGTTTGCCGATTTCTAGATGAGAGAGAGTTCGGAATGATAGAACGCCGCGCGCGTGCGGCCGCTTTGAAGCTGATCGACGGGGAGGGGGCGTTAGCCCTGGTCAGCGATGCAACTCCCATTGGTAGCTTGAAGATGTATGCCAGTAGGCCGACAGGAGTGTTTCCGTGGGGGCAGGGCCCACTCCTCTTGATGCTCACCCAATTATGAAAATCACTAAAGTGGAAGCCTTCGCCGTACAGGCGAAACCGATCGACCGCCAAGCCTATTGGGGGAGCCGGTCTTGGGGAGAGGCAGGTCAGCCCCGAGCAGCGGAAATTTCTTCCGAATATCCGACACCTTTGCGACGCCGCTTCATCTACTCTCAGACGATCGACACCTGCCTGATTAGAATTACGACCGATGACGGGCTCGTAGGCTATGGCGAATCGAAGGCGCCAGTCGCACCGCAAGTTACGAAGGCGATAGTTGACTCTTTGCTGTCAGATATCCTCCTGGGGAGCGATCCGTCCGACATCACAGTCCTCTGGGAGCGTATGTATGCGGGTATGCGTGTGCGAGGTCATCAAGCTGGTTTCTATCTGGAAGCGATCAGCGGCGTGGATATCGCATTGTGGGACCTGGCGGGAAAAGCGACAGGCAGGCCCATCTACCAACTGCTTGGAGGTGAGTTTCGTAACCCCGTTCGCGTTTACGCCTCGGGGCTACCTGCTTTGGACATTAGGGCCGGTGAGGAAGGATTCGCTGCGCTTGGCCAGGAGGCTGTCGGTATTCGTGAGCTTGGTTATACAGGCCTGAAAATGGCGCTCGGTCGCGGACTTGCTGGCGACCTGAAGAGTGTACGTACGGTCCGAGAACTGTTGGGAGACGATTTCATTATTTATGCGGATGCCGCAGGCGTCTATGACCGCGCTCAAGCTTTACGGCTCGGAAAGGAATTGGAGGACCTTGAAGTTGGTTGGTTTGAAATGCCGATCTTCCCCGAGGACGTAGAAGGATATGTCGAGCTTGCCAGGAACCTAACGATTCCCATTGCGCTCGACTCGCTGATGTCGCGTTACGAGGCTGTGGAGTTCCTACGACGAGGGGGACTCGACGTTGTTCAGCCGGATGTTTGTCGCGCCGGGGGCATAACCGAGTGTCGACGCATTGCCGAGCTGGCGGATGCATTCGGTGCTGCTTTCGCTCCGCACGTCAGCATCGGTTCAGCCATCCACTTTGCGGCCAGCGCCCACCTCGCTACGGCCATGCCCAATACGATGACGAGTGAATACTGGATTGGCGAGAACCCGCTCGGAAATGTACTTATAGAAGAGCCACTCAGGCTTGAAAATAGTTATATGCACACACCCGAGGGCCCGGGTCTTGGCATCAAGATCAACGAGACGAGACTCCGGGAGCTCACACACCCGTAACTGGAAAGCCAATCCCGACTCTTTGTGGTACGAAGTCCCGCTGATGAGAGCGCCGCCCATTAAGAATTCATGACTCGCAAAATACCAAACCTTCGCTGGTGCATCATTGGCTTGCTCTTCATCTCTACCGTTATTAACTACATCGATCGGCAAGCGCTCTCCATACTGGCCAGAACAATACAGAACGACCTGGGGATGAGCGATCTCGATTACGCCAGCATCGTGCAGGCGTTCTTGTTGGCATATACGCTGACATTCATCTTCGCCGGGCGTTTCACGGATTGGTTGGGAACACGCCTGAGTCTGGCGGCCTTCATTGCCTGGTGGTCGGTGGCTAATATGCTGACGGCTTTTTCGCGTTCAGCCTTCTCGCTAGGTGCCTTTCGTTTTCTGCTTGGGGTAGGAGAACCAGGCAACTACACAGCCGCCCCCAAAGCTGTTTCAGAATGGTTTCCGCCGAAGGAGCGCGGACTGGCAGTGGGCATTTACACGACTGGGGCGACGGTCGGGGCGACGCTTGCTCCGCCAGTGATTGCTCTGTTTGCAACCTCTTATGGCTGGCGTGCAACATTCGTTTTTACTGGTCTACTCGGACTGCTCTGGTTAATCCCCTGGCTCTGGCTTTACCGCACACCGCAAAAGCATTCACGTATCACCGAAAAAGAGCTGGCCCTTGTCGAGGCGCAGACTGCCACGACTAGCATCGCTGCAGATGCGCCTGCTGATTTTTCTAATGAGACTGAGTGGCAGAGGTGGAAGGGATTATTGAACCGCCGCGAAACATGGATGCTGCTCGTCAGCCGGGTGCTGACAGATCCTGTCTGGTACTTCTACTTATTTTGGTTCCCCAAGTATCTGTCCGACGCACGAGGCCTCTCACTGGTGGAAGTCGGAAAGGTAGCTTGGGTCGTTTACCTGGCCGCCGACATTGGCTGCATCGGGGGCGGCTTGGCATCCGGCGCTCTGATCAAGCGCGGCGTGAGCACCATTAAGGCGCGCAAATGTGTGATGGCCGCGGCAGCGTGCATGCTGCCGTTGAGTCCGCTTATTCCTCTCGTGCACTCCTTGTATCTCGCGCTCGCTATTGCTTCGTTTGCCGCGTTCGCGCATCTGTCATGGCAAGTGACGCTCGGTGTATTGATTGTTGATATTTACCCTCAGCGTACTGTTGCGACCGTTTTCGGGGTCATTGCAGCCGGCAGCGGATTAGGTGGATTGATCTCTACCGGGATTGTTGGCCATCTGGTAACGGACTATTCGTACGTGCCGGTATTCGCTCTCATGGGAATACTTCATCCCCTGGCGTTACTCCTCATCTGGCGCGTTCGGGAAAGTGGAACGAAGAGCCTGGAGCAAGCATATGGATGATGAGGTGCTGGCGCGAATCAGCGCTGGAAGAATTATCGCCATCTTACGCGGTGACTTCACAGGATTAGACCTTGAGATTGCGTCGGTGCTTTATGAGTCTGGTATCACGGCGATTGAAGTGACTTTGAATTCGCCCGATGCCTTCGTTGCTATCGAGCGTCTGACTGTAGGAATTGGAGATCAGTTATCTATTGGCGCTGGAACAGTAATGAGCGTGGACCACGTACTTCGTGCGGCAGACAGTGGAGCGGGCTTCATTGTCTCACCAAACCGTAACGTTGGCGTGATTGAGGCCACGAAGCGCCGTGAGATGGTTTCCATTCCAGGCTGTTTCACACCATCGGAGATTTGCGAAGCGCTGGATGTCGGTGCGGATGCGGTGAAGCTCTTTCCGGCCATTTCGCTTGGCTCGCGTTTTGTACGTGCAATACGAAATCCGCTGGGTGAGGTGCGTATGATTCCGACTGGTGGAGTGAACCAAGAGATGGCTGGTGAATTCTTGACCGCGGGAGCTTGGGCGTTAGGTGTGGGCTCGGAATTAGTTAGTAGCGATGTGTCAGCTGCCGGCGGACTTGTGAGGCTGCGTACAAAGGCTGCAGCCTTCGTGAAAGCAGTACAGACTCAATGAAGTTAGTCAGAAACGCTCCAGAAAAAACCGTGCAGCGGCAAAGAGATGCTCTTTGCGCGGTTTGTGTTGATATGGGTACCACGAACACGCGAGTGTGGCTGGTGAGCGGAAACGAAGTCTTAGCACGGGCGAGCGTTTCAGTCGGGGCGCGTGACACCGCCCGGGATGGATCAGATAGACGGATTCGTAATGCACTGCACGATCTCATAGAACAGGTCCGACCAGCCGAAGAGGAAGCCTCCTTAATAAGGCCTACATGTGTCATTGCAGCAGGAATGATAACTTCGCCTTTGGGGCTCGCAGAAGTGCCACACGTTGATGCTCCTGCGGGAAAGTGTGAAATTGCGGCGAGGGTTAAACAACAGTCCTTTCCCGACATCACTGAGTTACCTGTCTTCCTTGTACCAGGGGTACGCTCAGGGAGTGCGCATTCTGATCCAAAACTGATCGGCGAACTCGATGTGATGCGGGGTGAAGAAACACTGTGCGTAGGACTGATGACGCTGGGTTTGCTTCAGGCTGGAGGCACCTTGTTGAATTTAGGTTCACACTGGAAGGCGATTACTGTCGATTATGACGGACATGTCTCAAGCAGCGTTACCTCAATGAGCGGAGAGTTAATCCACGCAGCGCAGTCTCAAACCATTCTGGCGAGCGTCCTCACGCAGAAGTGGCCCGAGACACTGAATGAAGAATGGACAGAGGCTGGAATGCGTGAGCAGCGAAGATCGGGTCTGTCGCGAGCGCTTTTTTGTATTCGGTTGTTGGAGCAGCGCAATGAATGCACTCCGGATGACCGATTCGCTTTTCTCATCGGCGCCTTCGTTGCAAGCGATCTAGACTCTTTGGTGAAACGAAGCCTCTTGACTTCCGATAGGCCGGTGGTGATTACAGGTGATCGAGTTGTTGCCAGCGCCTGGAACTACGCGCTCTCTGAGATATCAATGAGATCAACGATCATTTCTGCCGATCAACTTGAGCAGGCATTAATTCAAGGGTTGACCGACATAGTGCAATGCATGCCAGCCACTGACTGAATGCGGCGATTTCAATATCACGACGTAGCAAGAGGAGAAGGAACATGACGGATAGCAACAACTCACGCAGAGAATTCATGAAGACCGCGACCCTCGGGGCTGCCGGGATCATTGTCGGATCAAGCGCGTCGAGCTACGCGAAGATCCTTGGGGCAAACGATCGCGTGCGAGTCGGAATCGTCGGCTATTCGGATCGTTGCCGTCAGGCTTTGATTCCCGCGTTCTTAATTCACGCGAAGGAACTGAACTTTGATCTCGTGGCGGTCTCGGATATTTGGAGCCGGCGGCGCGACGAAGGCGCCGACTCTCTGACCAAGCTCGTGGGACATGAGATCGGCAAGGCGCGCAGCAATGAGGAGCTTTACGATCGCAAAGATGTTGATGCTGTGATCGTGGCGACAGCCGATTTCCAACATGCACTGCATGGCGTGGAGGCCGTTCGCGCCGGTCGCGATGCTTACGTGGAAAAGCCGATGGCCAATACCATGGAAGATGCGCGTGCGATTCTGAAGGCCGTCGAGGAAACCAAAAAGATTGTGCAAATCGGCAGTCAGCGCCGCAGTGGCAGCAACTACATTCAGGCCAACGAATTCGTTAGGTCAGGGAAGTTCGGCGATATCGTGATGGTCGACATGACCTGGAACGTGAACCAGCCGGGACGCTGGCGGCGTCCGCAACTGGTTAAAGAAATTCGCAAAGACGACACCGATTGGGATCGGTTCCTGCTCAATCGCCGCGAAAACGGCAAGAAGGCGGAATGGGACCCGCGCAAGTATCTCGAGTTTCGTCTCTTCTGGCCTTACTCGTCGGGGATTCCCTGTCAATGGATGTCTCACCAGATCGATACCGTCCATTGGTTCTCCGGATTACCACGACCGCGCAGCGTGGTTGCAAATGGGGGTATTTACCAATGGCACGATGGGCGCCAGAACTTCGATACGATGACCGCGGTTTTTGACTACGGTCCGCTTAATGATATGTCCAAAGGTTTTCAGGTTGTCTATTCATCTCGCTTTAGCAATTCAGCGGGAGGGGTTAAGGAGCTGTATTACTCGAATTCCGGAATGCTGAATCTCGACACTAACAAGATCACTCCCGAAGGTGGACTGCGAGCAAAGGAAGCTGCCGAGATGCAGCTACAGCCAAACCTCTTATCAGAAATGTCACTTTCGGATACTAGCGCCCAAGTGCCTGCGGCGACCAGCGCCAACACCGGAGCTGATAATTTGACGTCGGCGCACATGCGGAACTGGATGGAGTGCATTCGCAGCCACAAGACACCACATGCGGACGTGCATGCGGGCTACAACCATTCAACTGCGATCTGTATGACGGTGGCTGCGTTGCACACGGGCCGGCGAGTGACTTTCGATGATGCCAAACAGGAGGTGGTCGTCAGCTAACATGAATACTAAATCGAGGCTGTTTAGTTATCTGGAACGCCCGACGTTATTGGCAAGCGTGCTCTTTGTGACTTTAGTTTTCGCGGTTGGGACTGCAGTCGCGCAAACTCGCGGCGTGCAAGTCGTGAAAAACGGGTCGGAGCAGCGGGTTGATATTTTGGTAGACGGTAAGCCGTTCACTTCATATATCTGGCCTAAGAGTCTAAAGACGCCCACGCTTTATCCGCTACGCACGGCTCAAGGCACCGTCGTCACGCGCGGCTTTCCGCTCGAGGTGCGCGCGGGAGAGCGAGTCGATCATCCACACCACGTGGGGTTCTGGCTGAACTACGGAAATGTAAATGGAGTTGATTTCTGGAATAGTTCAAGCGCCTTGCCACCTGAACAACAGGCCAAGATGGGCAGCATCGCCCAGCGGCGGATCATCCGCGCGACGAGTGGGAAAGAACGGGGCGGGCTGGAAGTCGAGATGGAGTGGATCATGCCGGACGGTCAGCCGATCCTGCGTGAGACCACGAGGTTTGTATTTCACGCCAGCCCAAACCTGCGAGCAGTCGATCGCATTACCACGTTAACTGCGTTAGACAAGCGGGTTCTATTTGCCGACAACAAGGAAGGGATGCTGGGGATGCGCGTGCGGCGCGAGCTTGAGCAACCCTCAAACGAACCCCTGGTCTTTACCGATGCCAATGGCCGCGCGACTGACGTGAAGGTAATGGACAACACTGGAGTCAGCGGTATGTATCGCAGCAGTGAAGGGAAGTTGGGGGACGCGGTGTGGGGCACGCGCGGGCGTTGGACCATGTTAACGGGCAAAGTGGATCAGGAACCGGTGACGCTGGCGATACTGGACCACCCAAAGAACGTCGGCTTTCCGACCTACTGGCACGCGCGTGGCTACGGGCTGTTCGCGGCAAATCCGTTGGGACAGGAGGTGTTCAGCAACGGTAAGGAAAAGCTTAACTTCGCGCTGGAGCCGAAACAGTCTGTGACCTTCTCTTACCGTTTACTGATTCTTTCGGGCTCCGTTTCGCCGGATCAAGTCGAGAAGGAATATTCGCGTTTCGTGGAGGAGGTAAAGTGATCCCTCAGATCGCGGACGCTGTGATGAGCCAGAACTATCCACAACAGAAGGAGCGACAATGGTTAGCTTGATTGTTTTGGTTCAACTATCGGTGTTGTTATTCCCGCCCGGCCCATCGCAAACGCAATCCGACGACGGAACAATGCTTGTCTGCACAGTTTCGGCCGTGCCGTATGGCTATGTGATTGTCGGAAAAACAAGTACTGAGCAGTGCCGGGCCAACATCGATCTTCCTGAAAGGGACAATACATTGATGATAAAGAAACCGGCGCTTAGAGAAGTCATCTGTGAAAAGTCCCCATGTCCAAGTAACTACGCTGTTATTGGCCGAACCCCGCCTACCTGCTTGTCCGAACACAGGAAATGAAACTGACAACAACGCATGGATAATCCAAAGACTGAAATAGCACCAGGGATGAACATGCGTTCCTGCGATGGTGCATCATTACCATTCGATTCCAAGCCCCCCGAACCTCCTTTTGGCCCGAGCCCACAGCGGTGTCCCGAACGCAGTTCCCTGGGATACCTGATGTAGATCTTCTTGCTCGGTGAGGTCTGGCCTATCATTCCCGAGTGCGACATTTATCATAAGGATAACGGGGTACACGGACAAGCGCCTTGCCGGAATTTTGCCGGAACGCGCCAGCGCTTTATACAGCTTTAGCAGCGTATGAGTGACTTCTCTAGCCGCTAGGTTATGTTTTAGAGCCTAAAAAACGCTTACGCGTTATACGCGGTATCGGGTCCGCGTCTTGACACGGTAGGGGTCTGGGGTTCAAATCCCCACGCGCCTACCAACATACTCATCCGTATCAATAAGTTAGCTCTGAAGGGCTAGTAGAGCACTGCCTCATTACGGTAGGAGCTTGGTGCTGGATCAGCAGCCCACGCTTAAGGATTCTTTGTCTTCAAGATGGATAGGAAGCGGCATATCCTGCTAGAGCGAATCTTCCGTGCCTACTCAGGCTGTCGTTCTTCCGCTGGCGAATTGCGGTCGAAGGGCGGCTACTAGGACCGGGTTCGAGAAAATTCGCACAATTGCACTCAAAAAGCCGTTTTGAGGAATGTTGTCGACCACCGCTATAACCTGCCGCAGGCGCCATGAGACTGCCGATCGGCCGGAAGATGTAAGTATAAGCAATTAGACTGCAGATGAAATTTTCGGTAGGTATACCTCAAAAAAGAGCATAAATGAACAGGATCTAGATCTTGTTTACGGATAACGAATAGAATCGGTCCTCTAACCTAAGTGAGAGGTAACCCCTAACCCGCTCCCTATTTTGTTAAGGGAAATCTTGTCTCCCAATTGAGCCATGCCGGCTACGCTGCACTTACAATCTCGGCCGCTCTGCGGGGAAGAAGCGTCGCTTTAGCACTCCAGTATTCTACGGAAGCACTTTTTACTCAGTCCTGGCGCAGCGCCACTATCGGATCGAGCTGCGCCGCGCGTCGGGCGGGGAGATAGATAGAAAGGGCAGCCACTAGTCCGAGTAGGAACACGGAAGCAACGAAGACTAAAGGGTCATATGTTTTGACCTCAAATAACAGCTTCTCAAGCAGCCGCGAGAGCGCCAGCGACGCCGCCAACCCGATAACGATGCCAATGATTGCCGGTTTCATGCCGCCTTTTAGAACCAGTTTGATGATCTCCCGACGTGTAGAGCCCAGGGCGATGCGGATACTGAGTTCGCGTGCTCGTTGGCCAATGGAGTACGACATTACGCCGTAGATGCCAATGCATGCGAGGCCGATTGCAACCATGGCAAACATGCCCATCAGGATCAACGTGGTACGCCTAAAAGCCATCGAATCATATATGGCCTGCTCGAGCGTGCGGATGTTGGCGATGGGTTGATTGGAATCGGCTTCGAGTACGGTTTTCAGGACCGTCTCTGCCAGAGATAATGGCGGTAATGACGAACGTACGACTATGCTGGTTGACGCGAGAGAGCGAGCTTGGGCTCCGTACACTCGCGGACGAGCGCCGTCCAGACCTTCATGACGGACAGGCGCAACGACCCCCACGATTTCCCAGGACTCGCCCAGCAAATTTAGCGTGCTGCCCAGGGGCTCATCGTCGGGGTAGAGGTCACGCGCGAAGCCGGTATCAATTACAAGAACTCGAGGCGCCGTGGCAGTATTATCGGCTTCAGTAATAAGGCGTCCTCTCAGGAGTTTGATTCCCATGGCCGAAAAATAATCACCACTCACATAGTCGCAGCCGACGACATAATCTGTCCGCGCAGGTCTATCCGCCCGACTGGCCATCTGAGTCTCACCGTTCCCACTCAGCGGCAATGAGGAAACTGCGCCAACCGATTCAACTCCGGGCAACTCTGCTATGCGGCCATTCAGGTCTTTGACGAAGCGCAGCCGATCCTGAGCATCCGGGTATTTGGCCTTAGGAAACGACAGGTCGAAGGCCAGAGTTCGTTTCGGATTAAAGCCGGGATCACTCTTAAGCAACAAAATGAAGCTGCGCAGAAACAAACCCGCCCCGATTAGTAAGATCAGGGTGAAAGCAAACTCTGAGACGACCAGAATTGACTGGGAGCGCCGCCTGGAAGTCGACGTTGAGCCTCGTTCTGTTTCTTTGAGATCGTGATTCAGATTTGGTTTGCTCGCGCGTAAGGCCGGGAGAACGCCAAATAGCAGACCACAGCCGCACGCGACGAGAATTGAAAACAACAGGACATTCATATCCAGTTCGGGACGCAACAACTGAGGAAGCACGTCGGTAAACATGCCCGTCAGGAGTTTAATGCCGAAGGCTGCTAACAACAGGCCCACCGCACATCCTGCTAGGGCAAGAAGTAGGCTCTCGATCACCATCTGACGGATGATGCGCCACGAGTGGGCCCCGAGCGCGGCGCGAATGGCCATTTCTCTCCCGCGTGCGTTACCACGAGCGAGCAACAGATTGGAGACATTCGCGCAGGTGATTAACAACACCAATGCCACCATACCAACCAGTATTCTGAGCGTCGGCCGGGCGTCTCCTGCGTAAACCTCTTGGAGAGGGACCACCGAAACACTCCAGTCCTTTCTTGATGACGGGTATTCCGTTGTGAGCCGTTGTTTGATTGCCCGCAACTCCGCTTGTGCCTCGGCTGGACTGACGCCCGGCAAAACCCGTCCTATCACTTGCCTCCAGTGGCCCGTACGTTCCCAATTGGTACCGGCTTCATCAATCACATCGGGCACCAGAAACATGGCGTCGTCCTGCAAAAGAGCCCTGGGCGGAAGCACCCCGATGACGGTGTACGAGATTTGATCGAGTGAAACGATCTTCCCGACAATGCCCGCGTCGCTTCCGTAGCGGCTCTGCCAGAACTGATTGGTCAATACCATTACCCGATTGTTACCACCCACGGTATCTTCACCGGCAGCGAAGCCACGTCCGACAGCTATGTTAACTCCTAACACCGAAAGAAATTCCGATGAGACCTTCAATCCAGTGACGCGTTCCGGTGTTCCAGCGCCGGTAAGATTTAGCTGTATACCTTCATAGATAGCCAGATGCGCAAATTTCGAACTATGTTCGCGCCAGTCTTTGAATGCGCCGCCAGAGACAGAATTCCGGTCGAACGTCGGTGCCGCTTCAAAGACTTGCACGAGTTGCTCTGAGTCGGGATAGGGCAACGACTTGATCAGAACCGAATTGACCATGCTGAAAATCGCCGTGTTGATGCCGATGCCAAGGGCGAGGGTGAGCACAGCGACTGCTGTGAAAACAGGGCTCCTTGTAAGCACGCGCACGCCGTATCGCAGATCCTGCCACATCGTTTCCAACAGATGCCCCATTTTGACGTCCCTAACGCTTTCTTTGATCTGCTCCATACCACCTAGTTCGATCAAGGCAGCGCGACCAGCTTTTTCCGGCTTCATGCCGTCCTTGATCTTGAGCTCGATCAGCAACTCTAAGTAAGCCTGCACCTCTTCCGTGAGTTCCCGCTCTACCTGATTCTTACGGAACAGGTTGCGCCAGAGACTCAATAGACGAGGTCGTAGTGGCATGATCCGTCTCTCCCTATGTGGCCTTGAGAGCACTGCTAATCCCTAGGGCGATTCGCTTCCAGTCTTCGGTCTCCGCTTCCAATTGATGTTGTCCCGCTTTGGTAAGGCGATAGTACTTGGCACGACGGTTGTTCTCTGACTCACCCCACGATGATTGGAGCCATCCCGATTGCTCCATTCTGTGTAAAGCAGGAAAAAGGGAACCAGGTTTGACCTTGAAGGTTCCCCTGGTGATCTGCTCAATGCGATAAGAGACACCCAGCCCGTGCAGTGGGCCGAGGGCTAGTGCCTTGAGCACCAGGAGATCGAGCGTGCCCTGCAACAAATCAGTTTTCTTTTCCTTTAAACCTTTTCCTATAGTCATTCTGTATGTCATAGATTATACCGACTCGTATAGAGTGTCAATAGAAGTGTTTTATTGACTCACAATCTGAACCAATGGGGTCGGCTTGAGTATCCGTATTGTAACAAGCACGCGCTTTCGGCTTCCATGACCGCGGGCGCATCGCCGTGGGAATACGCGCAAACCTAAGTTTTTACGGCGCAGAAAACGCTTACGCGTTATACGAAGCGCTGGGTCTACGGATTGACACGGTAGGGGTCTGGGGTTCAAATCCCCACGCGCCTACCATTTTTGTTTCCGCTTGAGCGCGGTATCTTTCAACAGTTTGAGTCCCACGCACGGCTGAAAGCTACCGGCGATCCCCGAAATCTCATATAATGTTCGGCCCCGGCGAAATTCCTTGTCAAGGAACTCAAAGTGAATCACCGTTGAAGATATCTTTGGCGTGACCTGTGATTCGATACAAAACAACCATTGGAAATCGGCTGGCCACGGTCGTCGTTGCGACGATTGTCTGCGCCGCTCTCAACCCGTCGCACACCTTCGCGCAGGATCGTCAACCAGCAGACACCCAAACGCTCGCCTCAATTGCTGAAGCAAATTCAATCGTCGACAAATACTATGCCGGCAAACCTGACGAAAAGAAGATCCTAAGCGCTGTCGTTCAAGGTATGTTACGCGTTCTCGACCCTCACTCGAGGTACCTCGACCAAAACGAGTGGGACGTTCGTATGTCCGAGCTTAAGGCAGAGTTCTATGGGCTAGGATTCTTTCTTGTGGATGACCGCGGCAGATGGTTTGTAGGAACCGCTTTTCCAAATTCACCGGCCGAACGCATCGGGTTGCGGTATGGGGACGAAATCATCGAGGTGGACGATGCGCCTGTTTCTGGAAAGGGGTTTTTCGAGGTACTGGGAAAGCTTCGTGGTGCGCGCGGCACAATGGTTCGCTTGAGCGTACATCGCCCGGGCGAGCCTGGTTTCCACGTGCTTGAAGCGCTGCGCGAGCTTGTAGTTAATCCCTCGATCACGAACGCTTACTTGATAGCTCCAGGCGTGGGCTACATTCAGCACGATACTGGGTTTTCCGAAACCACCTTCAGTGAACTGGAGCGCGCTCTGGCCTCTTTGCGGGCAGATGGAATGCGCTCGATTATTATCGATCTGCGGGGAAATACCGGCGGTTTGCTCAAGCAGGCGGTGCGCGTTGCAAGTATGTTTCTGCTTGACGGGCAGGAAGTCGTTACCGAACGAAGTCGAACAAAAATTGATCGCATCATCGCAACGTCCGGAGGTTCCGGTGAGATGGCCGTCATTTTCCTGGTCGACCGCAATACGGTTTCTGCCGGCGAAGTATTAGTCGGGGCGCTGCAGGATCACGATCGAGCACTAGTCCTGGGAGAAAGAACATTCGGCAAAGGCATGGTCCAGCATGTTCACTATCTCGGACCCGGAGTCGGCGGTCTGTTCCTTACTTTCTCTCGTTTCTACACACCGAGCGGGAGATGCATCCAGAGGGACTACATGAATACTTCGACGAGCGAATACTTCCTTCACCGCGAATCAGAAGGCATGACCATTCAACCGCGACCGAATTTCCGCACCGATGCCGGGCGCCAGGTTTTAGCGGCGGGTGGGATAACACCAGACGTGCTGGTAACGCGCTCTCCTGACAACCGAACGAGGAAAAGAAAGGAGTGGAGTAGTGCACTGTTGCATTTCACCGCCGACGTAATCAATGGCCAGATCAAAGATCTCGGGCGATTCAAGGTGAAACAAAGCATTACGAGCCACCGGCTCAAACCAAATGAGCTGCTGATTACTGATAAATACTTATCCAGCTTCAAACAATACCTGGCATCCCATTCGGAATTTCACTTAGAAGCGAGGCGTGTCGACCCAGATACCGAGTTTCTGAAGATCGAACTGCGGCGTGAGCTAATAATGGCAAACTACGGCTTATCCACCGCGGCTCAGATCGATCAGGAGTTTGATCCACTTATCCGTCAGGCTCTCAGTCAGATTTCCAAGGCCGCAGAGATGGCCAACGCGTTCCGTCAGCGAGCAACTCACTCGCTGCCTACGCCAAAATGAATTGCTGTCGAAGCTTGGATGCATAGCAGCAGCAGTATACCCGAGCGAGTATTCTTCCAATGGAATGTTTAATCGACTAGTTCGCCGCTGTTCTCCAGGACAGCAGCACAAGTTGTAGACGCACTCAGTGAAGCCGAGATACTTCACTTTCACGGGCTTTTTCAAGATCTCCTTGATGAGGTTTGAAAACATCCACACTGCCGCGTGCGATTGGTTTTATTGCCGATTACTAATTTTACATTGTCGATTAGAATGATCTCCATCAACCAACCCCCAATCGCCAATTTACACTTGAAAAGGGAGGACAACATGGAAAGGAGAATTCATCCGCAACTGAGGACCGCAGCCGCCAGGCGTTTCACGAAGGCTGGCAGCGCGAGGCGTTTCATCAGCCTGTGCCTGATCTTGTCGACCGCGCTGGGCGCGTACATCTTCTACGCACCTGCACCGTCAAAGGCAGCGAACGTGACTGTCAATGTGTTCTACACCAGCCCGAATCAAACCGTAGAAGGCTTCGGCGCGTCGACGACGTGGGTCGCCAACGATCTCGACGCGTTCTCACCTGCGAAGCAAACCCAAATACTCGACCTGCTCTATAACACCTCGATCCCTGGCGCCGGCCTGAGCTGGGTCCGGGTCGGCAGCTTCTTGTGCAACTTCAATCCGTCGCCGGGTGTTTATGATTGGAACTACTGGGGTATCCAGAGTCAAATGAGGTGGCTTCAGAGAGTGAACGCGGCGTACGGCGTGAATAAATATATGGTCTCGAGCTGGAGCCCTCCGGCCTGGATGAAGGACAACAACTCGTGCACCAGCGGCGGTCACGTCCGCTCACAGTACTATCCCAACCTGGCGGCGTTGAAGATCCAATGGTTGAACAATGCCAAGACCCAATTAGGTTTTGAAGCGCAGGTGGAGAGTGTGCAGAACGAGCCGGACCATAGGGCCACCTACGACAGTTGTGAGTGGACCGCGTCCGAAATGAATTCCTTCGTCGCGAACCACTTCCAGCCCGCCCTGGCAGCTAGTGGCCTGACCGCCAGGATAATGGCGCCGGAGGCCTCTTACTATTCGAATTTCGACAACGCGTGGGGATACCCGATCCTCAACGACCCCGGCATGCGCGCTGCGGTGTCAATCGTGGCGACGCACGGGTACGGGCGGACGGACAAGTTCGACACCCTGTGTAACAGTTGCGCGCAGTACAACAAGCCGATCTGGCAGACCGAGGACTCGAGTCTGGACGGGAGGTACAACGGCAGCATCGACGAAGGCCTAACGTGGTCAACCGAGATCTACAAGGCCATGAACGGCGGGCGCTTCAGCGCCTGGTTCTACTGGTGGGTCATGACCCCATATAACGACAACCAGGGTCTTATCAATGCGGACCCATCAACCGACTCGTTCCAAGTCCCGAAACGACTGTACGTCATGGGCCAGTTCAGCCGGTTCATACGCACCGGCTCTGTCGTGCTCACGTCCACTTCCAGCGATTCGACGCTGCAAGTGACCGCGGTCAGGCCGGCGACCGGCAGCGTCGCGGTTGTCCTTGCCAACACCGGCAAGACTTCGCACACGGTGACCGTCAACTTAACCGGCACTAACCCACCCGCCAGCGTGACGCCGTATCGAACGTCCGCGAGCGAAAACCAGGCGCAGCTCAGCCCTATCGCCGTTTCTGCGGGTGCTTTCACAATAACCGTTCCCGCGAAATCAGTCGTGACGGTGGTGAGTTAGCCGGATAGAAGTTGACACGGGAGGGAAAGCAGAACAAAAGCAGTAAAATCGAATACTTCGTTGGCATTTGTCCAAAAGTTAGTGGGCTGACTTGCTCTGTCAACGTGACAAAGCAATCATAGCGCTCTTACGCGTTCTGCCAAATTGGTGCTTACTGCTTCCAGTTCTTGTTGGGAAGAGTATGTGACTGGCTCGCCAATGACCACAGAGACCTCACCCGGCCACGCAAAATGCCTGTTTGCTCTTTTCAGTTCCCACAATCCATCAATTCGCATCGGCACCACAGGAGCATCCAGTCTCTGAATTAACAGACCCGTACCCGGCATGAAAGGATTCAGTGCCCCATGCTTTGTGCGTTGCCCTTCGGGAAATACCAGAAGACTAAATCCACGGTCCATCATTTGACCAGCAAACATGAAGCTTCGCCGAAAGCCGCTTTTTTGCGGCATCGAAAAGACATTGAAGAAAAAAACGACTGACGCGTACTCGAGCAGATAGAGCAAGCGAGTTAACACGCCCGTTCCAGGTTGTGGATGAAGCCATTCTCGCAGTTGTTCTCCGTCCATGGCGATCGCCATTCTGGTTCGGAATCTTCCCGGAAGCGCCAACAGAACCAGCGCGTGATCCGCCATAGTTACGTGGTTGCAGACGAACACTAACGGCCCACGAGCGTTGCGCAAATGTTCCTTGCCTCTGATTCTGGGCCATCCCATGACACGTGTGGCCGGCAGGACAATGAGGTAGAGAAGGGCATTTCGCAGCCAGCTCAACGGCCAACGCTGTTGCCATTGGGGATAGGGATAGGGCGCTGCTTCTTCGTGCCTGCCTTCGCGAATTATCTTTTCAACATCGGCTAGCGTGGTTGCATCGGTGAAGGCAGCTTCATCGATCTCTAATTGATAACGATCCTCGAGTGCGCTCAACAACTCAACGCGGCCGAGCGAATCGAGCTTTAGATCCGTTCCGAGCCTTGTAGATGGGTCAAACGTTGCTGATACGTCCTTGCTGATGCGCGCGATGATCTCAACGAGGTCGTTCGAATGACTGATACCAGAAGCAATGGCACTGTCCGAGATCTGATTCGCTCGTGCTAACTCAGCTCTCACTACCTCTTTGACGACTTGCTTTCGGACCTTTTGCATTGGTGTTCGCGGAAAGTCTTCGCCGGACCAAACAAACCAGCGACGGATTTGTTGATGCGGCGCCAGTAATTCATTCACTCGGTTGACTACAGCTTCCGCGTCTGCGTAATCGTCGCGGAGTATTAGCACAGCGAGCGGCTCCGGCCCATGAGGGCCATCGATTTCGATGATCACGCTGGATTTTATTTCAGGTTGGCGACCGAGCTTGAGCTCAATGTCCGCCGGATAAATGTTCACAGCCGCTGAAGTGACAATGACCTCTCTTTTTCGGCCCTTGAAATAGAGATTGCCTTCCTCGTCGAGCTCACCAACATCGCCGGTGCGAAACCAACCGTTTTCTGCTGCTATAGATTGCCCCTCATCTTTCCAGTATCCAGGCGAAAGGTTTTCCCCACGCATCAGAATTTCGCCGTTCTCCGCCAGTTTCACTTCATGGCCAGGCAACACTTTGCCGATGGAACCGCGCCCCTGCCTGAACGGGTGGTTGACGCTAATGAGTGACGCAGTCTCAGTCATGCCATAGCCTTGAATCACAGCAAAGCCAAGCCGCTGCCAGAACTGTTCGGTGTCCGGATTGAGCGTAGCGCCGCCTGAGATGAAGGCCCAGAACTTCCAACCAAACAGCTTGTGAACTGCACGAAACGTCCACCAACGCCGTAGAAAATTTCGGCCGGCCGACGAGGCAATCGCATTCTGAAATCTGACCAGTTTTCCCCGTGCCTCGTAGTCGCTCTCGATCTTTTCCCTCAGCGCCTCGAGGATGCGCGGCACGGCGGTGACGACGGAAATTCGCTCGCGTTTGACGGTTTGAACGATCTGTGATGGGCTCAGAGACTCTTGAAGGAAGACCTCGCCACCGAGCAATTGCGGCACAAAGATGCCCACGAACTGTCCGAAGACATGGCTCAGCGGCAGCAGATTGAGAAAACGAACGGGGTGAACCAGGCGTTCCCATTTCAGGTAGCGCTTAATCTCCCGCTCGAGCGGCGTCAGATTCGACATGAGATTGCGGCTAGTAATGAGAACGCCTTTAGGCTCAGTCGTCGCTCCTGAGGTGAAGACGATCCCTACAGTATCGTCGTAACGGTTGTCTGTTATGAAATAGGGACTTGAGGAGCGAGGCGCGATCTGTGAGCTCAGTTCGTCGAGTTCGATCACAGGCAGAGTTTGCTCGACTAATTCGGAAGTGGCGGCGTCACAGAGCGCAAGCTTTGCCCCAACCTGCTCTTGAACTCGTTTGACGAATCCAGACTCGCTCTGAAGGTCAATAGGCACGACGATCACTCCGCGAAGAAGACATCCAAAGAAGGCTGAAACCCACTCAGGACTGTTCTTGGCCCGGAGCAAAACGCGGTCACCTTTTGCGATCTTTCGCGCTTCCAGTTCCCTGGCAAACTGCATCGCGGTCTGCGCAATCTGACGGTACGACCAACGCTTGACTCTTAGTCCATGCCTGTGCGCGAACGCCGTCTCATTACCGCGTGACTGAAAATCGTCGAGGTAACTGGCGAGAGTTTTGGGCATCAATCCTGGATCCGGAGAAACGGGCTACTAGCGCGCGCCTGCCATTACTCGCAATAACTATCCCTCACAGCCTGTCGCCGATCGATTGTTAGCAGAACCACCACACTGCTTATGAAATTAGCCTTGGCTTTCACATTCTGCGTTCTGCGGTGAAGATTTCGATTTTCGACTGGACCATCAGTTTGTGTACTCAATCTGGCAAATCAAGTGTTACAGTCCACTAGTTAATCCCTTGGGTCATTTGTCTCCAAACAGATCCCTGGCCAACCTTGCCGCTCTCTATCCGTTCGATGGCCTGTCGGATTTGCATCGCCACTTCAAACTCGCCATCATCCTGCGCCTCTCTGAGTGCGGGCAGAACGCTTTCGTTGCCTAACTCATAAAGAAATCGACTGGCACGCCAACGAACAAGTTTGTTCGGATCTTTTAATGTCTCAACCATCGGGCCAATCGCCCGTCGGTCTCCTAAATCCGTTAATGCATCACCTGCTGATCGGCGGACCCCAACTGCTTCGTCTTTCAGAGCCTCACAGAGTGGAGCTAAGACTTCAGGAGTTTTTATCAACCCAAGAAGGACCACCGCTAAGCGGCGAATCGACATCTTTGGATCTTTGGTAGCTCTGATAATCAGTGACAAAGCTTGAGAATCTATCGGGGCTGTTGCATTTCTGCCTAATTCCTTTAGCGCGGCGAACCGCTCTTCCCACTTGGGCGATTCAAAGGCCCGAACTAGCTCGCCCAGTTCTTCCCCGGTCGCCTGAACCTTTTCATGTAAGTCAGGGTGATAGGCTCTCTCAACCAATTCCTTTAACTTCTTTTCATCATAGACGGCTGAAATCTCGCGCATCACCGCCTCGCCGACGTCGCGCAGATCCCCGTAGCGCAGACCTTCGTCTTTCCACTTTCGCTCCATCAGCATGTTTTCCGATGCGCCCGTTGCTCGCTCAATAGCCTTACCGAATCTCTCGGGTAACGGCAAGCGAGTTGTTTCACTACCAGAGGACACTTTGACTAACATTGGAAGATCTCGAAAGTACTGCACTGCTACCGTTACCTCGCGCCATTCCTTATCGGACGTTCCTGCGGGTTCTGGCTTTGTGTTGTTCAAACCGGCGTATTCGAGTACCACGCGGGCCTGGGACAAGATATCTTCCCATCCAGCAGTTGGCTTTCGCTGGATAGCCATAAAGTCTGCGACACGGAAGACACTGCTGACCCCTCGGATGGCAAGGATCTTTTCGATGTAGGCTGGACACTCTCCTCTATTTTCGTGTGTGTATGTAATCGCAACCCCTTTGGCCAGCATCTCGTCCAAATTCAATTTCATACTATTTGGATTAGGTGTGGTTTCAATGGATAGTAACTTCACTTTTATTCTCTTATTCTCCCAGTGCTCTATCTGCTCTACCTAGCTGCACACACTGTGCATGTGTGAAATTTGTTCGTATTTT
>DASXQM010000120.1:0-21692 GCA_036507195.1 Pyrinomonadaceae bacterium
CCCATCACTGTGATGACCGCCGGGTGGAATCGGCTTAACGCCGCATACCACGCATTTACGCCCAGAAAATGCGAATGAACGATGTCTATCTTCTCGCGGCGAAAAATTTGACCCAGCCACTTCAGTTGACGAGTCGTCCGCCAAAATCGCTTTAGGTAAAACGGTTCCAACTCACCCAGATACTGTGCGCCGCTATTTTGGACGGCTGCAACGTGCCGCGGCTCCATGGCGGCGAAGGAAAGCAGAGACATTTGATGTCCCCGCTCGTTGAAAAACTTCAGCCACCGATGCGCATGGATGTATCGACCATCGGCGAGATAACAGATCCGCATTTGCTGGTTTGACTTCAGGTTGAGGCGACAAGCCTGTGAAATTTTCGATTACCCAGGCGAATGACCTGGCCCAGTTGCGATGGATGAGTTCCGATAGCCTGTAAGATCGCCCCGAGACCGCTTGCGCGCTGACCTGCTTTCAGACGGCTGATCGCCAATTCCAATTTCGCCTGGGCCATGCGCTTTCTGATCTCCGCCCCCGCCTTTCGCAACTCAGGATTACGTTTCAGCGCAGCCTCCAAAGTGAGTATCTGTTTACGACAAGTATCGACCGAATTGGTCGGTCCGGAGCATTGGCCGCTATGTTCACGCCGCAGTGCCAGCGGTTCATGGCAGTAATAGATTCCATAGCCGGCGCCGGCGACGCGCAACATCAGATCGTAATCATCCATCGGAAAGATCGATTGATCGAAGTCGCCGACTTGCTCAAAAACCCGTTTCGGCAGCGTGAATCCCGGAAAGATATTCGAAAAAATGAAGACGTCCTTCAGCGTACGCACGCCCGTGCGAACGGGATAGTTTCTTATCTCGCTCTGGATTTCGTGCCACGTTCTGCCCGAATAAAGCACTTCCCCTTCAGTGTCGATAATTGTCGAGTCGCAAGCAAACAATCCGATGTTCTTTTGAGATCGGAACGCCTCGACCGCTTTCTCGATATGCGTCGGCGCCAACAGGTCGTCGCTGTCGATAAAAACAATCAATTCGCCGCGCGCCATCTTGATGCCGGTGTTTCGCGCTACGGACGCTCCGCCGTTTTGTGGCTGCACATGTACCGTCGCAAAACGGTAGCTCGGATTACCGCGCAGCCATTCCACCGTTCCGTCGGTTGAGCAGTCGTCGATCACGAATGTCTCGATCTCTTGATAGGTTTGAGCCTTGATGGAGTCGAGGCATTCGCCGATCCAACGGCGCCGGTTGTAAGTGGGAATGATGACGGTGACTATGGGATTACTCATTGGACAAAAACTCGTTCGAATCAGCTCGATTAGGGGATTCCTATCCTAGCAGGGGCGGACGGGTTTTGAGAAAGCCCGTGCGTGATCGAACGAAGTGGGAAAGGAACACGGCAGCGAGCAGAATTGCCATTGGCTCCGCCGGCAGTCGAAATCGCGGTGAACCGTAGAAAAAAATGGCCTGGATCAAGACCATAACTGGTATCACCCACAATAACCATTGATTCGGTCTGGGCGTGCGCATCAACATCACTAATCCGAACAACGATGGAAGGATAATCAGCAGATAACCGACATTCACACTACGAGTGCTTCCGGCAGCATGCGGCAACATTTCCCAATCAAACGGCGCGAGCAGGGAAATCATTTTTGAGGGAATCAAACGAAAGAAGTAGCCAGGCTGCTCACGCAGCCGCTGCATGGTTACGTGTTGAAGGTACTTTGACGCCGCCACCTCGTCTTCTAGTTTTGTCGCGGTAGCCACATTTGGATCTTCAGTGCCCGGTAGTGTGCCCCAAATCAATTTCCCATTTTCCTGTGGAGGCCAATAGGAAGCGTAAAGTGTCAACCCATCCTGTGTGGCAATTGGAACGAAGCGATGAAAGACGCGATAGTTCCGCACCGTCCACGGCGTGAGTACGATGATGAAGGCGGCAGCCGCGAGCAAAAGACCGGCGCACAGCGGCTTCCAATTGACCGACCTGTTTTTCAATGTGACTGCGAGGAGCACCGTGCCTATGAGCGCCGGTAGAAGGAGATTGCCGCCGCGGACCAGCGTGTTCAGACCACCGACCACTCCAAACAGCGCCAACCACCAGAGGCGGCGCGATTTCAAATACATCGCGATCGACCAAATCGTCGTGAGCGTCAGTAAAAGCGAAAGGTTCTCTGATAACAGAAGTCGAGGAAGCCAAACCAGCCCCGGATAAACTGCCGCGATGCATCCGGCGACGATGGATTCAAGGCGTCCAAAGATCGTCGAAGAGAAGAGCATTAACAGCAAAACGGTAAGCGACCCGACGAAAGCTTGAGCGAAGGTTGCGGCGCGCACGCTTGGTCCGGCTACGCGATATATGACGGAGAGGAACGCCGGATAACCGGGCGGTCGCCACGCTGTTTCAGCTCCTGCGGTGTTTACATAGCCATGTCCTTCAGCCAAAGCGACCGCGAGCTGATGGTAATCTGCCGGGTCCGCAATCGGCGTTTCCGGACGCGAAATAACAGCACAGCTTCGAAATCCGAGTGCTACTAGGAAAATGAGGGCGAAGGAAAAGCCGCGATGCTGAAGTCTGTGAAGCGACGAGGGCCTAGTGTGAGAAGCGTTGTGGGCCATTCGCATTACGCGCCAGGTAACGCGCTCGAGTCATTGGCAACCGTGAACTTGAGATTTTCATTTGCGTTCTCGCCAGGGGTGCTCTGTTGCGCGACATCCTGCGAAGTTGCCCGCACCCTTCCGATTTGCGGAACCTGACGAAACGATGACCGCAGTCCGCAGAAGAGGTTGAACCGAAACACGAGCCAAAACGCTTGCAGCCCATCACGCACCCCGATCTTCTTTCCTTCTTCATAAGTGCGGCCGTAGTAACTGATCGGCACTTCGTAAATCGCGCATCCAAGTTTCGCGACCTTGGCGGTCACTTCGATCTCAAAACCAAACCCGCGCGAGCTAATGATCATGTTGCGAATGATTTCACCGCGGAACGCTTTGTAACCCGTTTCGACGTCCGTCATGTTCAGATTCGTCAACATGTTCGAGCTCGCTGTCAGCACTTTGTTGGCGAGATAGTGATAGAAGTAAAGAACGCGTGTCGCCTTGCGCACCAGAAATCGCGATCCATAGACAACGTCCGCGTGACCTTCCAGGATCGGTTTGATCACCGCAGGTATTTCGTCCGGATCATATTCAAGGTCTGCATCCTGCACGATAACAATATCCCCGCGCGTCATTGCAAACCCGGTCTTCAGAGCCTCAGTCTTGCCGGCATTCTTTTCATGGCGCGTGAACTTCACCTGAGGATTCACCGCCGCGAGTGCTTCGGCAATCTCAGGCGTGCGGTCAGTCGAGCAGTCATCCACGATCACGACTTCCAGCAGGTGCGGAAGCATTAGCAATTTCTGCACGACCTCGGCCAGCGTGGTCTCTTCGTTATACGCGGGTACGACAACTGACAGGCAGGGCGTTTGTTCTTGGCTCATGGGGATGTAACTCGACCGACAACCGGCTCGTTATTCTGCCCGATTCTCGCCCGCTCCGGCAACGTCTCAGGTGTTTCTGGATTTGTTCGCCGCCACCTCGGGCGTTGGTTGAAACCAGAAATCTTTTCCGGCGCTGAACAGGCCGTTCGAATACCGGTCGTAGCGCCGCTTGAACAATTCGCGGACGATTGGCCCGATTCGTTGGAGCCGGGCCTCCGGCAGCCGCGCGCGCGTCGTCAGGTGTTCGACACGTTGTTGCAATTCTTCGAGTATTTCAGCGCGCGCACGAAACCCTGGGCGTGATGAAAGCCTTTCGTGGAGCGCATCGAAGTAATTTATTTCAGACGCAAATGAGTTTCGGCGGACGGCGGCTTCGCGAAACGGCTCTTTCGCGGTCATGGCGCTGCTGGGTTCAAGCGCGCCGTAAACCCCCATCTGCTGGCGTTCGTGCTGACGATATTTCAGCAACTGTTCGGCAATGAATGAAATTTTCGATACGGCTGCCACCAAAAGCGCCGCCCACCAATCATGCAACACCGGCACTCCGTCGTGAATCAGGTTATCCGGAATTGGCAGAATCAGATCTTTGAAGTCGGCGCGGAAGGCCATTGCTGCGCCCGTCGCGACGTTGTGATCAAGCAGTACATCGAACGCACGCCCCTGCCGAAACGTCTCTTGCTCTTTTGCACTAAAGCCCAGAGTGTCCCACACACTCCGCCCGAGCGGTTTCAGCGAATCGTCTACGACCTCGCCATTCGTGAAAGCCAGAGCCGCCCCGTTTTCTAGAGCGCGTTCGAGCTGGCTGAGCTTCTCGGGCAGCCATACGTCGTCCTGATCGGAGAATGCAATCAAGTCGCCTTTGCAGATTTTTAAGGCTTGTTCGAAGTTCTTGGTTGAGCCCAGATTTGTCTCGTTGACTTGGAGCCGCACCGGAAAGCTGGCCGTGCGGGCAAATGCAGTGACGGTGTCTGCGGTCTGATCAATCGAGCCGTCATCACACACGATCAACTCGTCAGGAGGGCGCGTCTGCGTGGCGATACTCTCCAGTTGTTCGCGCACGTACCGTGCGCCGTTGTACGTGCACATGGCGACAGAGAATCTCATTTCTTGGTACGCTTCTGACAGAGCCAGTCGCAGCTTCCTCGGCTGCTATCTGAGTAATTTGCTCGCGAACATCAGCAGCCAGAGGCGCGTCTCTTTGTAAGAGAAGCGAAGATCCCGCACGCTCAGTGAGATCAGAAACAGGCTAATCATATCTTTCAGAGTCAGGGCATTGAAGTGGGCCTCGACCGTTCGCCTGATTAGAGAGATGTCGGAGTATCTGGCCGAGTTGAAGTCGCAGAGCGCTAGATCGTTGACCGTTTCCATGAATTCGGTGTCGGGAATCGCGACTGGATGATGCCGCGCGTTCTGAAGAGTCTCGTAAACGTCCGCCAAATATTCGCTCCATTTTTCGCCTTGATGATGCGAGAGCAGGCCCCCCCGGACTTCGGCTCCAATCTCCCGGGTCAGGTTCGGCTGCTGAATGAGACGATTTACCGTCGCAATGTATTCAGCTTCGCTTGGGGCGCATGTCACCAGACCTGAAAACCCGACATCCTCCGATATATCGTACTGCGGCGCCGGAGGAGCGTACATCAGCACCGGGCAGACGCCCAGAGCGGCCGTCTCCAGCAAAGCCGTTAACGATCCATAAGGCATGGAATCGAGATAGATATCGGCCGCCAACCTGTAGAGCGTGGGATCTTCCACCTTACCTAAGAAATGCAGCCGCTCGTCTTTCCCGCGCTCCAGATGTTCGTGGCTTTCTTCCCGGCTGATGCCAATGATGTACAGATGAGCTGCGGGATTCTGTGCCAATATCTTCGCGACAGTGGCGAAGAAATCGTGCGTCTCGGTCCGCGTGAACTTATAGCGCGTACCGATGCTCAACAGGACCGTTTGCTCTTGCGGAATGTTAAAGCGTCTGCGCGCTTCGGCCTTCGTGACTGATAAAAACGGAATTGAGAGAGGAAGTGGAAGCAAAAGATTCCTTTGTGCGAAGCGCCTCGTCGCGCTTATGCATTCGCCGAAACCTCTGACGTTCAAGACAAGGTCCGCGACAGTGCTACCCAGCCAAAAAACGTGATCCGCGTGGTTCATTGCCACCACAGGAGGACAATCTTCTGAAGCGAAAGCGACAACCGGCACCACATCATTCGGATGATGGTGCAGCACAACGAGATCGAAACCGGACTGGGCAATTACTCGCAATGAATGTGCTCTTTTCAACAACGTACTTTCAGCCGGCAGAGAGATAAGTTCGCCGCCATTCTCCGCCACTGCCTGCATCATCCACTGCGGAATGTCGCCTTCCTGATCGGTTAAGAGCAGCGAATGCTCAGAACTTTTGTCATTGTGAATCCAGTTTGTAATCAGACGGCTGTGACCGCCGATGTCATAAAGGGTAGTGGCTACGTGGAGCACACGCCTTTTTGCAGGATGCCTGGCGGGATGGGCGTCTGGCTGCGGCGCCTCTTCCAATCTACGACCGATTTCTAGCAAGGGGTTTTCCAGACTTCCGTCCGCGTATCGTCCCGCGTGAAACGTCCATGCGAATCCGGCCACGACTCTTGTCCATTTCAGTACGGCTTCAGGGTCGTGCTTAAGCTTCAGGCGGCGCGCCATCTTCTTGTAGGCAGCATTGCACTTCCTCCCGAAGGCGCTTGCCCGGGCGCTTGCGGCAAATTCGTTGCTGTAATCCGCTGGGTTCGACATGCGAATTCGCTGTGTTCGCGGTTAACTGCTGATGCCAGTTGTAGGGCTAAAAAGTAACGCGCAGGATTCGCCATCACGCTTCTCTTTTCGCGCACGCAAGTTTCTAAGGCAGATTGGCGACTTCATAACTGCCGCGCGGCTGCGGTGGGAGCAGGACTGTCTTGATTTGGTGTGAATCTAACCTGGCGCAGCTCATCACGATGCGCCATGAACCAGGCAACGGTCTTCGTGATACCTTCGCTGAACGGATGTGCGGCGCGGAAGCCAAAGATCTTCTCAGCCCGCGTTACATCGAGCCGGCGTCGCGGCTGTCCATTGGGTTTTGAAGTGTCCCAGATAAAGCGGCCCGTGAATCCAATGGCGTCGGCAATTGTTTTCGCCAGCTCACCTATTGAAATCTCGCTGCCGGTTCCCAAGTTTACCGGTTCAGCACCATTGTATAGCTCGATCGCCAGGAGGATGCCTTCCGCAGCATCTTCCACGTAAAGAAACTCGCGAGTCGGAGTCCCGTCGCCCCAGAGCACCACTTCGCTTTCGCCCTTATCCTTTGCTTCCGCGATTTTCCGGATCAACGCGGGAATAACGTGTGACGTCTCCAGATCGAAATTGTCGCGTGGGCCATAAAGATTCACCGGCATGAGATAGATCGCGTTGAAACCATATTGCGCGCGATAAGCCTGGGCCTGTACTAACGTCATCTTCTTCGCGAGGCCGTAAGGCGCATTCGTCCCTTCCGGATAACCGTTCCATAAATCTTCTTCACGAAAAGGAATCGGCGCGAATTTCGGATACGAGCAGATCGTGCCGAGTGAAACGAACTTTTCGATGCCGAACAGGCGCGCGCATTCCATGAGCTGAAGATCCATAATCGCGTTGTCGTAGAAAAAGCGACCCGGTTTCGCCTGGTTCGCACCAATCCCTCCCACGATCGCCGCCAGGTGAACCACTATGTGTGGCTTGATTTCGGTGTAGAGGCGCTCAATGTTCTCGCGCCTGCGCAAGTCATATTCTGCCGAGCGAGGTACACACACGTTCGGGCATCCACGAGCGCGCAGCTTCTCAACTACAAACGATCCGAGAAAGCCGGCGCCGCCGGTTACGATGATGCGCTTACCCGTCCAATCAAATGTTGCCTCAGTTGTGCTCACGTGACGTTTCTTCTCCATCGACAAAAGCGTGACTCATCAACAACAACTCATGCAGCTGCATTTTGGCCACTTCATCGCGGGGCATCAAGCTCAAGAGCAAATCTGCGATGCTACCAGCCGAACGTCCTTGTCGCTCAAGTGTGGCGACATGGGAAGGCTCAAAACTTCTCGAGCCATTGACTCCGAGATTGGAAACGTGCCCGCGCCAAGCCCGAGTTCAGCGTATGCCTTTTGCATGTGTGGCGGTATCGGGTAATGAATTATGGTGCCTACACCGGCTGCCGCAAGGTGTTCTCTCAATTCATCGCGCCTTCGACGACGAATCACGAATTGATGCCAGTTAGTCTCGACATGCTCCGGGATGAATGGCAAAACCAGATTCTTTGCTTGCAGCATCTGCATGTACAAACGCGCCATTGCTTTCCGCCGATCGTTCCATTCATCCAACTTACGAAGCTTGACCCGCAGCAACGCAGCCTGTAATTCATCGAGGCGCGAGTTGAAGCCCTTCAAGTCGTGCCGATACTTAACGCTTGAGCCGTAATTGCCCAGCAGGCGTATGCGTTCGGCGAGTTTGGGATCATTCGTCGTGATCGCACCCGCGTCGCCCAAGGCTCCCAGATTCTTGCCGGGATAAAAGCTGAATCCGGCGGCATCGGCGAGCGCACCGGCCATTCGTCCACGATACTGAGCACCCTGCGCCTGCGCCGCGTCTTCTATGACCTTTATTCCATGGCGTGCGGCGATTTCGTTGATGGCGTCCATCTCCGCGGGCTGTCCGTAGAGGTGAACCGCGATGATCGCACACGTTCTTTCAGTGATGGCGGCCTCGATTTGCGTAGGATCGATGTTGTAGGTTCGCTCGTCAGGCTCCACCGGTACAGGCGTCGCGCCCGCATACGAAACTGCAAGCCACGTTGCGATGTAAGTGTTCGCGGGGACGATCACTTCGTCGCCTTCGCCGATCTCCATCGCGCGCAGAATGAGGTGAAGCGCGTCAAGGCCGTTGCCGACTCCGATGCAGTGCCTCGCACCGCAATAGGCGGCGAACTCCGTCTCGAATGCTTCGACCTCCGCGCCGAGGATGAACCAGCCGGACTCCATAACCCGCCGACATGCAGTGTCGAGGTCCTCTTTTAACTCCGCGTGGACCGCCGTCAGATCGAGAAAAGGGACTTTCACCTGCTTTCCTTTATGGCCTTAAGAAAATCTTCGTAGGTGCGGAAATAATCTGCCTCGTCGTAATAGTCTGAAGCCAAAACCATGCAGACAGACCCCGAAGAAAAATTGTCTATCTCGCGCCACATCATCGGTTCCACGTAAAGACCGTAGTAGGAGCGGTTCAGATGGTACCGCTTGCGTTCATTGCCGTTGTCGAGCACCACGTCGAAGCTGCCCGACATGGCAATGATGAGTTGTTCCAGATGCCGATGGCCATGGCCTGCGCGCATTGCGCCGCCCGGCACGTCGTAAAGATAATAGACGCGCTTAATCTGAAATGGGACGTGCCTGCTTGCCTCGATGAATGTCAGGTTCCCGCGCGGGTCATTGACGCGCGGCAGTTCGATGATTCTTTTGTCATCGTGGCCCATCGTTATTCCTAACTCTCAAGATCAGGAAGTTCTACAGTTCAATCTCATAGAAGTCGTATGCGACCGCGCGGCCTCCGAAGCCCTGCTTGTTCTCGACAAGTCCCGCGTTGAGCTGACGCCCGCCTTCCTCGGTGGAGATGCCGAAATCGAAGAACTTCTTGCCCACGTAATAATCGTTGATGAGATGGTTGATTACCAAATCGACGGCGCCGGCGGCCTTACCGGCATCGGTTGCGGCGATGTACTGTGCGTGCGCCACCCTTTGGCTCTCATAGATGACCACGCCGGCGAGCATTTCGCCCGTTCGCGACGCGGCAAAGAGCTTAATCTGATCCGGAAACCGGTCCGCGAGAAAACGCAACTCTGCTGCTGTGTGAACCGGGCGTATACCGTGTCTGGCGCCGAGCACCCGCTCTTCAATCGCCATGAAGGTCTCGAAGTCGAAACTCTGGGCGACCTCGACTCCGCTTTTGAGCGCCTGCTTGATAGACCACTTGCGCCCTTTGCTGAAGGGCAGCCGCTCGTTCATGTCAATGGTCGACGAGACATCGCGTCGAAACAGGTGCGCGCCGTTACGAAAGAGAGCATAGAGGTCTTCCTCGGCCGGGACGCGATGGTAAATGTGCGGGATGGCCTTGTAAATGAGTCGAGTGAATCCCGCGCCGCGCGCGTGCGCAAGCAGCGCGTCGAACACTTCGAGCATCAATCCGGCTTTCATTGAGTCGCCGGAGACGACGCCACCGAAAGTCAGCCCCGCATGGCTCGACAGCACATCAGGCTCATTCGATGTCGCCGGCAGCAGTGCAACTAATCGCTCGTCCTCGTCAAAGAACATGAGTGAGGCATCCGGGAACCGGTCCGCGTGATATTCGATGTAGTCGCGCTTGAAGAGGAAGACTCCGTTCTTCGCGGCGTCAACAAACTCGTCCCACGCGCGCTTCTGACCGACTTCGTACTGAACGGCTCTAACCATCTCAGAAGATTTTCGACCTGTCTGGTAACTTCACCCCGCGACCGACGCATCCGGGGGCACAGCGTAGCAGACCACATCCATTCCATCTTCGCCCTGCGTGCGCAGAAACAATTCATGGGCGGGCGCGACCGCGCGAAGTTTCAGCGGTAGCCCCCAAAGATCGTCGGGCCTGTGATAGACACAGACCGCGACGATTGACCGCGCGCTGTTAATTAAGTCAACCGCTCCGTCGAGCGCCGCGGCTTCCGCACCCTCGACATCGAACTTGAAAAAAAGCGCGCCTGCCCCGCGCGCGATGACGACATCCTGAACCGGCAACACCTCGACTTCTTCGACGCCCGCGTCGTTAAGGGCCGAAGCCATCCCGGCGCTCGCATCGAAGCGCATCCGCGCACGGCGTGCGCCGGCTGCGGCGCGGAAAAGGTGGATTCGATCAGGCGCTTTCGCCGCGAGCGTCGCCGCATACTCGGCGAGCCGGCGGAAGTTTTCAGCATCAGGCTCGAAAGCGTAAATCTCGCGGAAACGCCCCCGCTGACGCTCGATGAACCGGCGCACCGTATCGCCGTCAAACGCGCCACAGTCAACGAAGGTCGTGTCCGGCGGAAGTTCCGGCACAACGTCCGCAGGAAAGTAGTCACCGAGATTCGACGCGGGCAGCGCCGCAAAATCGAGATGCAGCCGAAAGCGCAGATGAGCAACAAACTGACGGCGCGATTCTTCGTCAGCGAAGAGACCAAACGCGCGCTGGATCGCGCTGGCGTTCTCAAGTACTTCCTGGGGCAACTGGAATTGATAGTGCGGCAGAAAAGTTTCGTGGTACTTCCAGGCGAGTTCGAGGAACGAGACGACCCGCGCGTCCGCTGATGCCTGAAGCTTTCGCTTGATTCTGAGAAAACTCGCCGCCGGATTGAAGATGGTGACCACGAAGACGGCCTGCGGACCAAACCGGTCGGAGAACTCGCGCGGCGAAACAACCGGCACACCTTCTATCCGTGTTCCCTGTTTCGCGGGCGTGTCGTCGGCGAAGGCCAAAGGCTCCAGTCCGAGCGAGCGCAGACGCGAGAGCACCTGGCGGCCAAGGTGACCCGCGCCGTAGAGCGCCAACGCATCGCGCTCGTCCAGAGAGAAGCGAGAATCAGCGCGGCGCGCGGCCTCAGCGGGATTCTCCGAAAGGAGTTCTTCCAATTCAAGCTCCGGCGCTTGCGTTGCGGTCTGCTCTGGCGCGGGATTCATCAATGGAGAATTAGTGTTTGCGCGCGGCGCGGGCTACTGCGCGCCGATTCGCTTGAGTCGTCGCACACGAAACCCGACGACACTTTCGTCCGGCTCGCTTTCGTAGCCGAGAAACTTTGAGAGGAACGGGTCGTCGCTGAATCGGCCCTTCAAAATCTTCGGCAGGCTAATCTGCTGTTTGATGAAGGGAATTGTGTACATGTGGTTGATTGCGCGCCGCGCGACGGATGAGCGGTTGTGGCCGCCGCGATGATAAAGCATTGAGTCGAAGACCATCACCGAGCCGGCCTTCGCCGCAATGCCCGTCTCGTGCTTCAACACGAACTCGTCCGAGGGGAACGCCTCCGCCTTGTGCGATCCCGGCAAGACGCGCGTACCGCCTGTCTCGTCTGAGAAGTCGTCCACGCAGAAGAGTGCGCTCATCGATACCGGCCGCGTGCTCACGAAGTGCTGATAATTCAGGTCGCGATGCCAGTAACCGGCGTTCTGCTCGTCGCCACGGACCGGAACGTTGATTACTCCGTTCTGCAACATCAGCGTGAAATAGTCACCCAGAAAATTTTCCACTATCTCCAGCACCCTCGGATGGCGCGCCACGCCGAGGAAAAAATCGTCGTAAGCCAGCAGGCACCGCGCGTTGTATGTGTCGTTTATTGCTTCGAGCTGAGCGTTGCCGCCAACCTCGTCCAGTTGCAACTGGTAGATTTTGTCGATCTTTTGACGCGCCTCTTCAACCGCTTCGGGCGCGAGCGCGTCTGGGAGAATTGTGTAGCCCGCGAGCTTGATCTCCTCGACGTGGCGCTCGAGATCAGAGGCCGTGTGGCTGAACTCTTTCACTCCGAAGGTTTTTACGGTCTGTACCATGAACGATATTTCAGGTCTACCAACTCTCGAGCAATGCATAGCCAAATCCTTCGCGGCCATAATCGTTGCCATTGTAGAACATGTATAAGTGGTCTTCGTAAGTGACGACCGCGGGATACGCCTGCATGCGCGAGTCCCAGCCCGACGTTGACACGTCGATGCCGACGTCCTCGTCCCTGCGCGTCCAGTTAATGCCGTCTGATGATTCCGCGTAAGCCAGCCGGTAGCCTTCCGCAATCGTGCCCGCTCCATAGAACATTCGGTAGAGGTTCTCTTGCTTGAAAACATAAGGCCGGCCCACGCGATACTCGCCGCCACGTATGTCCACGCAGACCTCGTAATGGTTCTCAAGGTGCACGCCGTCGGGCGAGTATGCATGGCGGATGTTGTAGCGCGGATACTGTCGCCCTTCCACGACGTCGAACGAGTCGCCGCCACCGTACCAGGCGCGCCAGCGCCCATCGTCGAGCATCATCGTGTGGATCACCCGGAAGAAGAGTTCTTCATCCGTGCGATCGCAGACGGGGACGCGACTTACGCGCGTGAAAGTTTCTCCGCCGTCACGGCTCACGGCCATGCCGCCGAAAACGTAAAACTTCACCTTCTGTCCAATTTGATAGCCCGCGTAGAAGAGACGAAGTTGTTCTTCGTGCTCGACCACCGCACAGGGAACAACTCCGTTTTCATCGAACGCGCCAGGTACCCCGACGTCAAGGGCAGGTGTTTTCGAGACGCGCAGCACGCGCGAAGGATCTTCAGCGGAAACGTCCACGAAACCGACGCGGCTCACGCCTGCTTCGTCCCGCATTCCGGCAAAGACGCGGATGATTCCCTCTTTCGTCATGACGAGCGGCGTCGGCTGTAAAGCGGAATGTCTGGCCCAGGAGTTTTCACCTGGCGGCCCATAGATGAGGCCCTTTTTCTCCCACTGCATTCTGCTGGCTACTCTTTCACCTTCATCGCAGCAAAACTATCACCCAGAGGCTTGGCGGGAGCGCCGACGTACACTTTGCGCTCTTCCGTGCTTTTGTTGACGACCGCGCCCATGCCAATCAAACAATCTTTTCCAATCGTGATGTTATTCGCGAGGCAACTGTTGACACCCAGAAAGCAGTTCTCGCCGATTTCACAGTAACCGGAAATAACAACATGCGACGAAACAAAAACGTTGTCGCGAACTACCGTCTGATGGCCGACGTGATTACCGCTCCACATCACGACGTTGTTACCGACGCGCACCGCGTACTGCAGCACATTGTTCTCCAGAATGAAACAGTTCTCGCCGATCTCCACGTTGCGCCACACAAAAGCACGCGAGCTGATATAAGACACACATGTATACCCTTTGCGCTTCGCCTCCTGATAGAGTCGCGCCCGGACGCGATTCAGTTGTGTATAAGAGATCGCGACGAACGCGTCATAATCTTCCGGCGGATAAAGCTGCTCTAGTTCTTCAAAATGGACCACGGGCAAACCGAACAAGTCCGCTTTTTTTGCATACTCTCGTTCGACGGAGAAAGCGACGACTTCATGCGGTGAATCATGCGTGAAGTACTCATACGCCAATTCGGCTGTTTCTCCGTCGCCGACTATTACGATCTTAGCCATTCGGGGTTACCTCAAGATTTCACCGCGAACCTATCCAGGAGATGGTTGCGTCGTCCTGGCTTCGTTATCAATTGGTCTTACGAACTTTGTCTGCCACGGCAGACGAACCCGCACCACTCCGGCCCAGTGACGCCCGCCGCCCGCCTCGCGCATTACACCGGTGTCAAAAACATCAAAAGCCATAACCCGAGGTTCACTTACCTCCACCTGGAGTGGACCGAGCGTCACCAGGTAGACATCGATGTAATAACGGCCTTCGTTCAAGAAATTTGCCGGCAGCGTGCAGGTGGCCCGATGCAGGCCACGCTCGTGAGTCTGTTCATACCAGCCGTCGGGTGTTGAGTTGGCGTTCGGTGTATTGGCCGAGCTGAGCACGACGTTGCCGACGCTGTCGACCACATAAATGTTGACGCATAGGTTGGCGATGTTGGGCTCGTGGTTCCAAAACTCGACTTCGACTGAAGTTTCCTGGTCGATATCCACTTGGGCACTGACTTGCCCGCGCGACTTAATCCGCACGGCGTGTAGTCGAACTCTGGCACTGCCAGGAGCAGATGGCGCATTCTCCCACGTGCGTTCACCTCCGCGTTCGCTTCCGGTCTTCAAGTACTCCGCCACCACTTCGGGAGTGTTGCCGAAACGGGCGACACGCCCTTCAGACAACATAAGAGTGAGCGGACAGAGTTGATTAATGGCCGTCATGTTGTGGCTGACAAAAAGAATCGTTCTTCCCTCTTTCGCAACCTCACCCATCTTGCCCATGCACTTCTTTTGAAAGTTCGCATCGCCGACTGCGAGCACCTCATCCACTAACAAGATTTCTGGTTCCAGTTGCGCTGCGACGGCAAACGCGAGGCGCAGATACATTCCGGTGGAATAATGTTTGACCGGAGTGTCGATAAATCTTTCCACTTCTGCAAACGCTACGATGTCGTCAAAATTGCGCTTTATCTCAGCACGTTTCATTCCCAGAATTGCGCCATTCAAATAAATGTTTTCGCGGCCGGTGAGTTCCGGATGAAAGCCGGTGCCAACCTCCAGCAAACTTCCCAGCCTGCCGTAAAGTTCAATACGGCCGATAGTAGGTGCAGTGACTCGCGAGAGCAGCTTCAGCAAAGTTGATTTGCCAGCCCCATTACTGCCGATGATGCCGATGATTTCACCAGGTTCAACTTCAAAATTGACTTCCTTCAGTGCCCACAATGTGTTTGCGGACGATGGCTTGCCATTACGTCGCCGCGCCAGCGACGAGCGCACCGTTCCCGCGATCGTGTCTCGCAGTGTTCCGTACGTTGCCTGGCGCGTGCCAATGCGGTATCGCTTGCCTACGTTCTCAACGCGAATAATTGGTTTCATTGGAGCGCTCAAATCATATCGGCAAAGGAAGTTTCCAGCCGCCGGAACTCGTAGGTAGCGTAGACAAACAGGACGATCGTGACAACAGTCGCCGATAAGAGCGCGGGCCAGTTGAATGGATTTCCAAGAATCGCCGCCCGAAAGTTGTCGATTATCCCGACCATTGGGTTGATCGAATACAACCATCGGAAGACAGGTCCGATGTTGCGCGAGAAAACGATGCTGGATGGATAAACGACCGGGGAAGTAAACATCCAGAGCTGCACAAGCACGGGCAGCGCCACAGCAACGTCACGAAATTTTACGTTTACGGCAGCCGCCCACATCCCGATAGACAAAGCCAAAATCGTCGTCAGCACAATCAGTACGGGCAGCATCAGAATGCTCCTGGTTAAGCCCACGTGGTAATAAACCATCACTCCCGCGAAGACGACAAACGACACAACGAAATCGAATAACCGTCCGCAGACGATCGCCGCGGGGATAAGTACTCTCGGGAAATATACCTTGGTAATTAAATTCGAATTCCCAACCAAACTCGTGCCGCTTGCGATGATGCTTCCCGAAACAAAAAGCCAGGGCAACATGCCGGCAAACACAAATAACGGGTACGGCGAGCCGTCGGACGGCACGCGCGCCAGTTTTCCGAGGAAGACTGTAAAGATGAGAGTCATCATCAGGGGCTGCATCACGACCCACGCTACTCCCAGAGCGGTTTGTTTGTAGCGCACCTTCAAATCGCGCCATGTTAGGAAGTAAAGCAGCTCACGGTAGGCCCACAGTTCCTTAACATCGAGGATGCCCCACGCCTTGCCAGGTTGGATTGTGACCTGGGGCTTATCGGGAAGTCTAATCTGCGCGGCAGAAGCCATTGAATTCATTGTAACGTTTGCTTCGGGCAATGCAGTGTCGCTCAAGTGCATGATAATTCGGAACGAGACAAATCAGATTCCACAGGTAAAACGCTCGTGCGCCTCAGCTCGCTGATTTGTCACGAGCGATTATAAGGCTGTTGGACGAGGGATAGCGCAGTTTAGCGGCAGCCTCCAAGCGCGGTCAAGCGACTGTCCTCGCAGACAATCTCGTCCTCAACGCGAACCCATTAGCAAAATATTGCCCCCTCCACAGAGCTGTAGAGGGGGCAATTTCACCTTAACGGTATTTCTACTGTTACTGGGTACAACTGCCAGGCGCGGGCACCGGAACCACGCCACCGCTGACATCAGTGGTGTTGCCGAACACTTTATTGTTCGAGCAGGTCTGCATAGTGCCCGCGTTGGACAAGCCCGTGCCATTGCGGTGAACCGCGTTGCCGCTGACACGCACCGTGCCCTGAGCGGTTCCGGCCTGTATGCCGGCGCCCGTGTTGTTCATGACCACACAATTGTTTACGTTCAACACGGAACCAATCGCGCCCTGCGCCACCAATCCGGCGCCGCCATTGTTGGTGATGGTCGAATTGCTGATATTGACTGTGCCCGCATCTACTTGCAATCCGTTGCCGGTGTTGTTTTGAATCGTGCTATCAGTGATAGCAGTGTTGACCGTACCCGCCGTAGTGGTTTGCCGGATTCCGACCTGGTTCGAGTCAATGGTCGTTCGGGTAACCGTCAGAGCGCCGCTGCCAGTCAAGTTAACCAGGATTCCAGTGGTTCCAAAATTAAAGATTTGACAATCTTCAATGATCACAGCAGTCCCCTGAATGTAGTTAACACCATTTACCCCAGTCCGGGTGCCGACTGCTCCGCTGGCGCCGGAGCCATTGATGCTAAGGTGTTTCAGAATTGCGGTCCTTAGGGGGTCGTTAACATTCACCGCGATATTGATAGTGAAACCATTGGTACCACTGGCGAGGGTTGAACCCCAGCCCGATCCGGTACCGCCGTCAATCGTAATAGACTTGGTGATAACAAGCGTCCCGTAGCCACCTGGATCGAGCGCATCAATCTCACCATTGATGAAAGTCTTCGAGATCGCGCCGGCCCAAGTTTTGCACGGGGCTGTACGACTGCAAGGGTTAAGGTCGTCACCGACGCCGGAGACCCATGTTCGTGTGGCCTGCGCTTGCGCGATACACGAAAAGCCAGCTATGAAAATCAAAACGGCCAGGCATTGCATGATAGAGCGTAATTTGCTCATGTTCGATCCTCCTTTAAGTACTCTCCAAATGTTGAAGTCGGTAATTCACGACCTGCGAGATTGAGTTTAGTGGACTTGTATATTGCCGCCGTCAATGTTTGTGAGCGTATACGACGACAGCGGAAAGCTGTGGCTGTCGAAGTCGCTTTCGCCCACAAAGAAGGCTCCGGCCTCCAGATTTTCGAAGTCCGTCGCCAGTATTTTTACGCCGACGGGGAATTCTCCCGCATCCGGATTCTCAAAGTCCGACGCGGCGGAAGACCTTAGGCCTCCAAAACAGAGCAGGGACAAGCACAGCGTGACCGTGCAGAGAATGGATTTCATTCGAGTCAACACTCCTTACTTAGCGTGACCGAGCTTGCAGGTAGGAACGCTACGAGCGAGTGGCGCTTATACTGCCATTTCAGCCCAAAGTCAATGCTCAAATTACTACCAACGGATTGAGAATCGGCCGCTTGGCGAGCGTAGCGAATTCGGTTCCAGCGTAGCCGCGCGCGGTACTCCGCACGATCAGAGATCTCGCCTCGCCCCTCCGCCATTTGTTTGGTTAAGACAATCCCGTCCGCCCCATTCAGAGACGGACGGGATTGGTTGTTCCGAGGATGTGGCGTGGCGCCTTTGATGCGTCACGTGCACGGATTGTTCGTACAGCCAAGCGTATTGATTACATGATTGGCCGAATCGATTAACGGTTGTCCTTGGGCTGACGTGAGCGTCCCGTTTTCGATGTAATTCTGAACCTTGTTGATGAAGAGAGTCAGCTTGCCACAGGCTCCGCTAGTGCTTCCTGCGTTCAAAGCGTCCAGGGCCTGTTGTAGAGTGTTAATTAAGCCCTGACCCTGGGGTTGGTTCAGCGTGCCCTGACTGATCAGCATCTGGACCCTGCTAATAAGATCCTGGATAACCGCCTGTGGTGTCTTCACCGTCACGGTGAAGCTGCACGACGTTGAATTGTTAGACGCGTCGGTCACGGCATAGGTAACCGTCGTAGTTCCAATCGGGAAGACTGAACCGGGAGCCCCGCCAGCCGTCCGAGTCGTTATTGGATTCGGACAATTGTCGGTGCCAACGGGCGGTGTCCATGTGGCGATTGCGCCGGACGGACACGTCGGTTCCAACGTAATGCTGGCCGGACAGCTTATCACTGGCGGTGTGTTGTCAATCACCGTCACGGTTTGCATGGCTGTGCCGGTGTTGCCGTGCGCGTCAGTTACAGAATAATTGATCGTCGTGGTGCCGACCGGGAACACGTTTCCTGACGGAACACCCGTGCGCGAGATTGCGCCAACACCCGGGCAGTTGTCGGTAGCCGAGGCAGTGCCAATGGTGGCATCGCTGACGACTGTGCCACAGGACGTTGCCCCGGGGCCGGTGTACGCCGTGACGTTTGCCGGAGGCGTAATCACCGGCACGGTGTTATCGATTACGGTAACCGTCTGTTGTGCGGAGGCGCTGTTGCCGTGGGCATCGGTCACCGAATAGGTGATGGTGGTGGTTCCGACCGGGAAGTTATTTCCGGACGGGACACCCGTGCGGTTTATGGCTCCGACTCCGGGACAGTTGTCGGTGGCCGAAGCCGTGCCGATTGTCGCGTCATCTACAACGGTTCCGCATGACGTGGCGCCTGGCCCTGTGTAAGCCGTGACGTTGGCCGGCGGAGTCACCACTGGAGCGGTGTTGTCTACCACCGTCACATCCTGAGTATCCGACGCAGTATTGCCGGACCTGTCGGTGGCTGTGTAGGTGATGGTGGTGGTTCCGACCGGGAAATCGTTTCCGGTGGGAACGCCGGTGCGCGACACGGTCACTCCGGGACAGTTGTCACTCGCCGACGCATTTCCAAGTGTGGCATCGCCAACATGCACGCCACACGATGTTGCGCCCGCGCCCGTGTAAACCGTCAGGTCGGCCGGTGCCGTGATGGTTGGCGGGATGGCCGGGCTTTCGGTTACGGTCACCGTTTGAGTGTCCGTAGCAGTATTTCCCGCTCCGTCCGTGGCTGTATAGGTGATGGTTGTAGTTCCGGTCGGGAAGAAATTACCTGGAGGTACTCCGCTCCGCGAAACGGTTGGTGTCCCACAGTCATCGGATGCTGTTGGTGTACCTAACTGGCTTTCACCGACGATTTGTCCACAGCTGTTAGTGGTTACGCTCACGTCGGGTGGCGCGGTGATCGTCGGAGGCGTGGTGTCTGAACCTGACGTGGTAATCGTGATCGTCTGCGTGCAGGATGCCTGCCGACCACCGTCGTCGGTCGCAGTCCAAGCTATAGTTGTGGTGCCAACCGGGTATGGATCGTTATAAAGATCCAAACTGTCGCTGCGTTCGCCTGTAACGGTAACATTGCTACCGGTTGCAGTCGGCGAGCCGATCTCGCCGGCGGTCAGAGTCCTACCACTGCAACCATTCGCTGGGTAGGTCTTGTTGGATGGGCAGGAGATCGTCGGGGCATCAGGGGATGTCACGATGATCTTTTGTGTACAGGTCGCGAACCGAGCATTCGGATCGTTACAATCCGGCGGATTGTTACATTCCGTTGCTGTCCAAGTGATCGTAGTAGTTCCTATTGGATACCCATCGCTCAATGACCTGTTGTCATTGCGTACGCCAGTTACCACGACGTTGTTGCCGGTTGCACTGGGCGGGTTGACTGTTACCGAGGCCTCATTCGAACTGCCGGAGGTTGTAGCCGTCTGATCCGCAGCGCAGGTAATTGTCGGTGCCGCTGTCTGAGTAACCGTAATCGTGAAGCTGCAACTGCCGCCGCCTGTCGAAGAGGTTACGGTGACCGTGTGTGGAGAGCCCGAAACCGAGAAGAATGAGGGCGAAGCGGGTGTGGATGTTACTGTTCCGCAGTCGCCAGATGACTCAATGCTCCCTGAAAAGTTAACAACGGCTCCATCCTCGCCACCCTGATTCGTATTGGCGCCCACCGTCAGATTCAACGGGCAGCTTACAGAGCACGTCGGCGGCGACGAGCCGGCAGCGCGAATCTCTAGCGTTGTTGTAGCCGCGTTACTTGTTGGATGTGGGTCGGTGGTTGTGCTGCTGATATCAATCTCAGTAGTCAGGATCGTATTGGGAGCTCCCGCACTTATCGTATAGTTTAATGTAAAGCTCGAACTTGCCCCTGAAGCCAAATTTCCCGACGGCGCGCAGTCAACAACACCGCCACTCTCACTACATGTGAAGGCTGTGCCGGTTCCGGCAGTAGCAGAGTCGAAACTCATATTCGCGGGCACATTCTGAGTTACGTGAACCGCTGCCGCAGGGTCAGGACCATCGTTCCTCAAATAGACAAGAAACCCCGTCGGGTCTCCCGGAGCTACGGTCGTTGTAGCCGTACTATCGGCGGAAATAAGCAGGTCAGCAGCCGCATGATCGGGGTCGGCGACGGAGAAGAAAGCGCTCGCGACAGATCCGAAATCTGCGCTGGAATGAACCGTCGCGCGCCAGATTCCCCGGTTGTCGACGACTTGACCATTCACGACTGAGGTAGTGCTGTTTGGCAGTGTGAATATCAACTCTTGCGGGTCGGTAGTAATGTCGACCAAGTCGGCCACCGTCCCGTCAGTCCCGTCAACGCTAAGCCGCCGCCCACTCAGAGGCGCGCTCGCTTTGACGCAGACCTGGTCAGGCGCCCTCGACATGCCGTCACCCAGAATGAAAGAGTTTTTCAAAGTATTGGTGCACATGCCGCTGACAACTTCATAGGTGGCAACCGTATCGGGCGAGACAGGTGCAAGCGGTGACAATGGTGCAAGCCAATGTGTCGCCAGCAATCTTGAACGCGCTTCTGTCACACTCTTATTGTGGGTGACCACCTCGGCTGAACGAGCCGTGTTCCCCACTTTGTTGCCTAACGAGGCCGAAGAAGCTGTGTAAAGCGCGGAGGCAACGAGGATCGAAAACAACATGCCGAAACAAAGATATGAAGCCAGAGTACGAACCCTCGGTCTGGCGCGATCGGTCATCGCAATCGTAGATGTTCTTTTGGTTTTCATAGCATTAATCCCTTCCACATTCTTACCTATCCTGGATACCGAACGCAGAGTACTTAGACCCTGTCTCTGACCTCAGGTGAGACCCTCAGGTGGATGCCGCAAAGCATCCACCTCCTAACGAGAACTGAATGACTGGACGTTTACTTCGGCGCTGTCGGAGCTGGCAAGGCTTCGTTACCGGTGTTCCCAGCCACATTGTTATTACCGAAGGTTACGTACGTGCCGCCGCCTGCAAATGCGTTGCTTGTGTTCCTAAACACATTGTTGTTGCCCAGGCGAATGGTTCCGTTGATGGCATTAAAGCCGTTCCCGTTGGAAGTCACCTGGTTTGAAGTGGCATTTATGACGGCTCCGTTGTTTACTGATAAACCCTCGGCCGAGTTGTTATCAAACACCGAGCGGCTGACGTTTGCCGTACCTCCCAGTGCCTCAAGGCCTTTGACGTTACCCCCGATCACGACATTGTCGTAATAACAGTTGAGAGTGCCGACCGTCGTGTTCTGTCGAATCCCATCACCCGTCGTGTTTTCGATAAAG
>DASXQM010000121.1:0-3055 GCA_036507195.1 Pyrinomonadaceae bacterium
CGCCCTTGCCTATACGGACGTCTCTCCCAAGGCACATGCGATGGCCGAGCGCGCCGTGCTGGCGCATCTGGAGAAACTCATCGAGGACAACCAGGTACAGAGAACCAACGACGGATTATTCGCTCCGGGTGGTTGAATCAAAGGGCATCCAGTTAGAGTCTGGGATCCGGTCGCGCAGCAGCTAGTTATAGAACAGTGAGCGGTAGCGACCTGATGCTGGCACTCACCTGATCTGCCGACAAAATTTTCGATTTTGAGTTGAGTGTAGGATCAAGTCACTACCTCTTTCTACTCCCACTCGCGTAAGATATTCCCATCTCCCAAATTCATATTACGAATCGAATGCAGGTTTCTTATGAGCAGTCCAAAGATTTCAGCAGAACTCCCAAAGAACTTCGGTGAACTGAAGGCCAGTGGCTACAAGAGCGTTTCTGTTAAAGACGAACTGCGCGCGAACCTCGTAAAGAAACTGCGTGCCGGCGAAAAACTCTTCCGCGGCATTGTGGGTTATGACGAAACTGTCATTCCCCAACTCGTCAACGCCATTCTTGCCCGACATAACGTCATCCTCCTAGGACTCCGAGGACAAGCTAAGAGCCGCATCATTCGGCAACTCACTGAACTCCTGGACGATCAAATCCCGATCGTTGCCGGATCTGAAGTGAACGACGATCCCTTCAAGCCGATATCTGCTTATGGCCGCCAGACAGTCGCGCTTCACGGCGACTTAACCCACATCGATTGGATCGACGGTGATTCACGTTTTGTGGAGAAACTAGCCACGCCCGATGTGACCATAGCCGACATTATCGGCGACGTCGATCCGATCAAAGCCGCCAAGGGCGGACATCTGCTGAGCGATGAGCTGACAATCCATTATGGGCTACTGCCGCGCGCCAACCGCGGCATTTTTGCCATCAACGAACTCCCGGACCTCGCCGGCAAGATTCAGGTCGGCCTCTTCAACATCATGCAGGAAGGCGATGTGCAGATTAAAGGTTACCCGGTGCGCCTGCCGCTGGATGTAATGCTTATTTTTTCTGCGAACCCTGAAGACTATACGGCGCGGGGAAAAATCATCACACCACTGAAAGATCGTATTGGCACGGAAATAATGACTCACTACCCGTCTGAACTTCAGACCGCCGTCGAGATCACTCGTCAGGAAGCGTGGGTTAGCCGCACTGGTCTCGATAATCCTGAGGGGTCGAGTTCGCGCTTGCACATTCCGGAGTTTGTTCGCGAACTTGTCGAACAGATTGCCTTTGAAGCGCGCGACGACGCTCGAATTGATAAGCACTCTGGAGTTTCGCAGCGCATGCCGATCACTATAATTGAGTCGATGCTTTCCAATGCCGAGCGGCGCGCGCTGCTCACCGGCGAAGAAGAGATTGTGCCGCGCATCTCTGACGTGTATGCGGCTATTCCTTCGATGACCGGAAAGTTGGAACTCGAATACGAGGGCGAGCAGATCGGCGCTAGCCGCATCGCGAAGGACTTAATCAAGCGGGCGGCAGGCGAGGTCTTTGAAGGCTACTTCGTGGGAATTGACTTCGCTCCGACGGTCCAATGGTTTGACCAGGGAAACAATTTACGACTGGCGGACACCGCTTCGGCAAAGGAGTGCAAGACGCTGTTGGAAGCCGTGCCCGAGTTGATCGAGACGTCGGCGATCCCGTTTGAGTTTAAGCGGTCGGAAACGGCGCAGCTGGTGGCTGCCTGCGAGTTTATCCTTGAAGGGCTCTACGCTCAGAACAAGATCAGCCGCAACGAGGAAGGTGGCTACACAGCGGTAACGAAAGCGAAGAAGGACCGCCGCGGCATGATCTACGATGACCTGACGGAAACCGGAAAGTACAGTTAAGAGAATTTGCCGCGGATTAACGCGGATAGCGCGAATCCGGAAAAAGTTTGCTTAAGGAGACACCGCTTCGGAAATGCCGCTTGGAGGCTTTCACGATGAAGGAGAATAATAGCGGTCTTAAACATCGGAATCTGACGCAAAAGATTATCGGGGTTTTCTATGAGGTCTACAACGAACTGGGGCACGGATTTCTTGAGTCGGTTTACGAGTCGGCGTTTGAAATAGCTCTTACAGCGAAAGGACTGACCGTACTGAGACAAATTGAGGTACCGGTCTGGTTTCGTGGACGGAAGGTAGGGGACTCTACTGCTGACATGCTTGTCGACAAATGCGTCCTACTAGAGCTCAAAGCAGGACGCGCACTCGATCATGCGCACGAAGCACAACTCCTCAACTATCTTCGGGCTACTGAGATCGAGGTCGGAATCTTGTGCAGTTTTGGTCTCAAACCCGAATTCAAACGGATGGCTTTCGATAACGCGCGCAAACAACGCGGGGAACGTCCAGGCCTGTTGGATGCTTTACTGTCCGTCGATGAAAATGGCCAATAAAGGTTCCGGCTGGGGTCTCTAATTGTTTCGAATTGTTTTAAGAGCTTTTCTCTGATTCGCGTTTATCCGCGTTCATCCGCGGCTAATTTGTATGAAGTTCACTCGCTACTCCAAATTCAAAGGTCTCGACATCTCGTCGCTCAACCTTGGCGACTTAATGGAAGGACTGTCTGATTCCCTCCTCGCTTCCGGCTACGATGACGATTACTACTGGACGCGCCAACGCCAGCCTCAGGACACATCGCTCGATGCGCTGAGACGCGCACTTCTGCAAGCATTGCTGGACCAGGGCCTGCTTGACAAGCGTCAGGTACAGGAGATGCTCGCCGATAACGAAGGCAATTTTAAAGGCTCGCTGCTCGAAGAGATGCTCAATCAGTTAATCGAGCGGTTAGTGGAGGAGGGTTATCTAAAACTCAGTGAAGAACCGCTGCAACAGCCCGGGCAGCGACGAGAGCAACCGGGAATGGGCAGGCCTGAAGTCTCGGAGCCTTTGCCACGCAACGTCAAATTTGAAGTCACCGAAAAAGGTCTGGATTTTCTTGGTTACAAAACTCTTCGGAACCTGCTCGGCAGTTTAGGTAAGAGTTCCGTCGGGCGCCACGATACACCACATCTTTCGACCGGGGTGGAAGCTGCC